>JANQFM010000540.1 GCA_028277865.1 Acidobacteriota bacterium | reverse complement strand
ACTTCGAAACCCATCCGATGGCGCCGCTTTTCCTGGAGCCTTTGCTGGGCGATTACCTGTTTGCCGTAAACTCGCCTGGATTGCGGCTTTCTGTCATCTATCTGCCCAGCAACACCGTTGTGGCCCAGATTCCCGCCGGGCCGGGTCCGGCGTCAGTGGCGGGTCGGCCCAACAGCACCGAGCTGTGGTTGGTCGACAGCATCACTCACTCGGTGAGCGTCTACAACGTCGTCGAGAAGCGAATCATCCGCACCATCCATGTAGGAAAGGAGCCCCACGGCCTGGCCTTTCTCGAATCCGGGGAAAGAGCCTATGTGAGCTGTTCGGCTGACTCGAGGGTTGACGTGATCGACGCGTCCAGCTACAGCGTGGTGAAATCAATCGCAATCCCTTCCTTCACTCCCCGGGGCCTGGCCATCCAAAACGGGAAGGTCTGGGTGGCGCCCTTGGTTTCGGGCAACAACACAGCCACCAAAGACAATGCCGACCAAGGGGAAGATGCTGATGAAATCGTCGATCTGGCTCAGGAAGCACTTGTCAATCCGGCCACCATCCAGTTGCCTGACCGCGACTTGATGGCCATTGACATCCATCCCACCGACCCTCTGCAGGACCAACTCGACGCGTCGGCTGAAAAGACAGGGTTGGGGACAATCCTCTTCAACGTCCACGCCCGTCCCGGATCGGACGAGTTGTGGATTCCCAACACCGAGGCCCTCAACACCACCATCGGGGAGAAGAACTTCATCAGAGGCCAGGTGGTGGAAAACCGCATTTCGATAGTCGACACGGGCACCTCGGGCGTTGGTTCACCGGCCATCCTCACGCTCAAACAGTGCTCCCAGCCCATGGCTGTGGCTTTCGATGCAGCCAGGGACCGGGCTTTCATAGCCTGCTCCGGAAGCGACAAGGTGCAGGTGTATGACAGCGTGACCCGTCAAGGGATCGGCAACATACAGGTACCGGCCCAAGACGGTTTGCGCTCGATGCCGTCGGGGCTCTGGTTCAGGGACAATGAGTTGATCGTCTACAACAAAGGAACCCTCAGCTACAACCGAATCGATCTGAGCGGCGGCCTTCCCGTTGCTGCAGCGACTCACCACCCTCTGGGTTACGATCCCACCCCGGAAGCGGTCAAGAAGGGCCGCGGCCACATTTTCAATGCCGAGCATTCGGGGTCGGGGGAAAGCTCCTGCGGATCCTGCCACATGTTCGGGCACACGGACTCGCAAGCCTGGAACCTGAATGCGGCCTTGGACCCTGCAGGCACTGCCGACCCGCAGTTCTTCGTGGACGAAAAGGGTCCCATGGTGACCCAAAGCCTGCGGGGGCTTTTTGAGACCTTTCCCCTCCACTGGCGCGGCGAACAGGAAACGCTGGAAGCCTTCAACGGCGCATTCATCGGCCTGCTCAAGCGCCCGGGCGGCAAGCTCTCCGAACGGGATTTCGACGACTTGGAAGCCTACGTCTTCAGCCTGGTCTACCCCAGCAACCCGCGTCAGAATCCCCAACCGACCGGAACACTCAGCATGGTGCGCAGCCGCGATTACCAAGGATTGGCCGCCAATGGCCATGAGCACTTCCAGGGAATCAACACATCGGAGGGATTCCTGACCTGTTCAGGCTGCCATACCCTGCCCCTCGCCACCAACGGCGAGGTCCAGCGCGTCCTGTCGATGCCCTCTCCGGCCACCGTTGTGGCTCAGCTGCGGGGCGTCCAGGACAAGCTTGCGCCACCTTTTGACATCGCAGGGGACATAGGGATCCGCACCGAGACCGGAATCGGCCTGACCCACAGCGGAGTGATTCCCTCCTTGGAGGAGTTCATGCTTGACCCAAGGGTGAACGCGGAACCCAAAGAAGTGGACACGGGCGTCGCATTCATGTCGGAAATCGACACCGGCCTGGCGCCCTGCACGGCATACCAGGAGACATTCCACACCGCCAATACGATCGTTCAGACGCCGACCGGCCCAGCCATGTCCCAGTTTTTTCAAGACTCGTTCAACGACCTCATCGCCCAGGCCGAACTGGGAAACTGCGACATCATCTTGGCAGGCAGCCTGCAGGACGCTGTGGGTGCATGGGAGCCCAGAGTGGCCTTTTATGACCGATTGTCGGGCCTCTTCCAGCTGGAGCGCGCGGCGGCGACTCAGATCGACGCCCAATTCGTTTTCGACTTCATCCAAGGAACTGGGCAGGAGATTTCGATGATGGGCGTCCCGGTCGGCTTCGGCCGACGCTGGGGAGGCGACTTTGACAACGACGGGCTGCTGAACCTGGATGAGCTCAGTCATGGGCTGGATCCGCTCAACCCCGATTGGGATAAGGACGGCTTTCCGGACGGGCACGAAATCGCCAATGGGATGGATCCCAAAGTGCAAGACAGCACTTCCACCGACGTTCAAAATCCCCAATTCGTCGACGACCAAGGCCAGTCGTGCACTTCACTTCCCGACCCATCGGTGTGCATCAAGACCGTCTACTCCACCTCCAACACGATCAAGATCGAATTTCAGACCGACGAACCCACCGTGGCTGCCGTGTTCTTTACCAACATTCAGCTGGAGCATCTCCCCAGCCCGGCCGCAGGGGGGTTTGACACCACCCACTCGATGGTGGTCAACCTGCTTCCGCCGGGAGCGACCCTTCCAAGCTCCAGCCTGCCCGGCGTGGACGTCCACATCACCGATCCCGCCGGCAATTCCTCTCAACTGACCATGGCCGTTTTTCAGACCCTGCCGGTCATCGCTGTGGCCCGTGTGGCGGACATCACCTTTGGCTCATTTGACAACATCGCTTCCACCATCGAAGTCACCGCACACCTGAGCCGCCAGTTCGGAGGTGCCTTGGGCTGCGACAAGTACAGTGTGCAAGCCTTTGCCTACTATGAAGATGACGCCACTCCGCTGACAGACCTGCTGCCGGCAAACTCGGTTTCCCAGAATGACCTGGCCACCTTCACGCTCAGCCTTTCACCAGGCTCTGCAAGCGGTCGTCAGCTCCACTTCGGAGTCATCAATGTGACCCCGCCTCCTGCGAATACCGGCTGCGGATCCCGCCTGCCTTACGTGGAAGCGCATGATTTCCGGGGTACCGACGATGTGAAAACCTACCGAGCACATGAGTTTTAGCCCGCAGTAGAAAACCCGTGAGAAATATGGGTTAAGCTGGCCCGGCGCAAGCTCAGCACTGC
>JANQFM010000513.1 GCA_028277865.1 Acidobacteriota bacterium | reverse complement strand
GCGTAGATGGGATAGAGCAGTTCCTTGACCAACATCTTGAATCCGCTGGAACCGCGGTTGTCCGCCAGGTGGGGACGCTGTTCCTGAGCCACCCGCTTGGATTCGGCGGTGCGGGAGTTCAGGCGGGCCACCAAGCCTTCGAGGTGCTTCTGCTGGCCCGGGCTCAGTTGGCCCGCCGCCGTCTGGGCCGGGTGGTAGGGGACATAGGGCGCCGCCTCGATATCGCTGCCCAACAGCTGCCCGGACGGGGCGTCCCCGTCGGTTGGCTGGGCAACGGCCGGCACAGCGGCAGGCTGAAGCCCGGATGCAACCCCCTCCTGCACTGCCTGCAAGGGCTGTTGCGCCCCGTCGGCGGCTGCCTGAATCGGTTCAGGGCCATTGCCGGCCGAAGGCGCCGGCTCGTCGCCGTTGAGGAAGACCTGACGCAGCAGATCGAGCTGTTTGGAAACCAGATCGGACATCGTCCCCGAGACCGTCTCCAACTGCTGGTTCATCAGTTGCTGCACTGCTCCGAGCCGTTCCAAGGCGGCAGCAGGCCGACCGCCAAGCGCCGAGGGTCCGCTTGCCTGCCCGATGGAACTCTGCACAGCCGAAGAGAGGGCTTCTGCCAGAGGCGGCGGCGCTGGGGCCGATGGCGCTTGGGAGACCGGCCCGGCTGCAGGAGCCTCCTGCCGAAGCGGCTCTGCGACCGGCTCAGGTTGCGGCGGCAGCTGGCTGTTTAACCAGGTCGCCAGCGCCGAAACGCTGTTGACCTCCTCCAGCATCTGCCGGAAGGCGATTTGCACCTGGAAAGCGGCCTGGATGTTCTGGCTGGCCTGCAGGAGCAGCAAGGAATCGGCACCCAGTTCCAGGAACGTGGTTCGGGGGTCGATCTTGGCCGCATCCACTCCCAGCAGGCGACCGAACAATTGGCGCAGGATCTCCTCCAGCCTGCCCTGACGCATGCCTGCTGCCGAGGCGGCCTCCGCAGACGGCCCGGCAGGCGTCTGAGCGGCTGAGGCGCTGGAGGTTGAAGCTGCCCGAAGCTCGGATGGAGGGGCTTTCATTTCAATTCTCCTGCGATCTTCAGAGATGGGGCCTTGGGTTGAATCCGCCGGCCGCTGCAAGGCGGGTTTGCCGGGTTCGATCCAAAAACGCTGCCGTTCGAAGGGATAGGTGGGCAGCGCCAGCCTCTTGCGCTCCTGGCCGGCCCAGTAAGATTGCCAATCCGGCTTCACGCCGTTCAGCCATAGGCGGCCCAACGCCTCCGTCAAGCCGCTCAGGACAGCGCCGCGTTGACGGCCGGGGCCGATTGAGGCGATCACGCTCATCTGCTCAGGGCGGGCGGGGTGGCGGCGCAAGGCGGCGCTCAAGCTCTGGCCCGGCCCCACCTCCAGCAAGGCGGCCTCCGGATGGCGGCGGACCAGCTCTTGGAACCCCTGGCTGAAAAGCACCGTGCGGCGCATGTGGCGTGCCCAGTAGCCGGGGTCGGTGCATTCCTGAGCACGGATCCAGCCGCCGGTCAGGTTGGAAATGTAAGGGATGCGGGGCGCAGCCGGCTTGAAGCCCCTGACCAGTTCCTCGAACTCCTGCACAATCGGGTCCACCATGCAAGAGTGAAAAGCGATCGGGTTGCTGAGCCGCCGCGAGGCCACCCTGCGCTCGGCCAGGCGGCGCTGCAAGGCTTCGACCTCGTCCGGCGGCCCCGCCACCACCGAGCGGGAAGGCTCGTTGACCGCCGCCAGGGAAAGCCCGCCCTGCAGCAGCGGCCGGACCTGCTCAGGCGGCATCTGCACGGCCAGCATGGCGCCGGCGGGCACCTGCTGCATGAGGCGGCCCCGGGCCGCTACAAGCGCCAGGGCATCCGGCAGCGGGAAGACTTCGGCCAGGCAAGCCGCCACGTACTCGCCCAGGCTGTGGCCCATCAAGGCCTGGGGCTGGATTCCCCAAGACATCCACAGGCGGGCCAGCGAGTACTCGAAGGCGAAGAGCGCAGGCTGAGCAATTCCGGCCTGGAACAGATCGGATGCCTGTGCCTCCCCCCCCTGCCCTTCCCCGTGCGCATCCAGGAGCAGAGGGCGAATGTCCTTCGTCAGGTGGGGCTTCAGGATGTCCGTGCAGCGGTCCAGCCAGCGGGCGAAGACCGCTTCGGACTCGTACAGCTCGCGGGCCATGCCGGGGAATTGCTCGCCCTGGCCGGAGAAGAGAAAGACCACCGGGCGATCCTGGCCCTCCAGCACTGAAACCGAGGCCGCCTGAGGATCTTTAAGCTGCCGGATGGCCCCTTGGCGGCTGGTGCAAACTGCAAAACGCCGCTCGCCGAAGGCCCGGCGGCCCACCTGCAGGGTGTGGGCCACGTCGGCCAAGTCGGCCTCTGGATGGGCTTGCAGGTAGTCGGCCAGGTTCTTGGCGCCAGCCTGCAAAGCCGAGCGGCTGCGGGCCGAAAGCAAGAGCAGCTGCAGGGGCCGGCAAGCGCCTCGCCGACCGCCCTGGGGCGCCTCCTCCAGCACCACGTGGGCATTGGTCCCGCCGATCCCGAAGGAGCTGACCCCGGCCCGGCGCGGCACCCCATCCTTGCGGCGCCATGGACGAAGGCGATTGTTGACGTAAAAGGGGCTCTTGCCGAAATCGAACTGGGGATTGGGCTGCTCGAAGTGCAGGCTGGGAGGCAGCTGCTTGTGCACCAAGGCCAGCACCGCCTTGATGAATCCCGCCACGCCGGCCGCCGCATCCAGATGGCCGATGTTGCTCTTGACCGAGCCGATGGCGCAGCTGGCGTGCAGTGCGTCCTCTGCAAAGGCCTCCTGCAAGGCGGCCAGCTCGATGGGATCCCCCAGCTCGGTCGCCGTCCCGTGGGCCTCGATCAGGCCCAGCGTGCGGGCCGGAACCTTGCCCCGCTGCAGGGCGCGGGAGATGACCTGGGCCTGCCCCTCGACGCTGGGCGCGCTGTAGCCGACCTTCAAGGCGCCGTCATTATTGACGGCCGAACCCTTGATGACCGCCAGTACCGGATCCTTGTCGGCCACGGCCTGGGCCAGCTGCTTGAGCACCACCACACCCACGCCGTCGCCGGGGACCGTCCCCCGGGCTTGGGCGTCAAAAGCGCGGCAATGGCCGTCAGGCGACAGGATGCCTCCCGGTCGGTACATGTAGCCGACCTTGCGGTTGCCGTCGACCGAAGAGCCCCCGGCCAGGGCCATGTCGCATTCATCGTCGAGCAGGCTCCGGCAGGCCTGGTGGATGGCCACCAGCGAGGTGGAGCAGGCCGTCTGGACGGTCAGGCTGGGTCCGCGCAGATCGAGCTTGTATGAGATGCGGGTGGGCAGGAAGTCCTTGTCGTTGGACATGGCCACCCGGTCAGCGCCCACCGTGCGCAGCAAGTCGGGATTGGAACGCAGATTCGTCGTCCAGTAGTTGCTCAGGCTGACGCCGGCGTAAACGCCGATGCGGCCCGCGTAGCCCTGGGGATCGTATCCGGCGCTTTCCAGGGCCGTCCAGGCGGCTTCCAGGAAAAGCCTCTGCTGGGGATCGGTGATTTCCGCTTCGCGGGGTGTCATGCCGAAAAAGTCGGCGTCGAACAGCTCCACCCCCTCCAGCAGGCCGCGGGCCTTGACATAGCCGGGATTGTCCAGCAGCCGGCGCGGCAGGCCCGAGGCCAGCAATTCCTCGTCGCTGAAAAAGGAGATGCCCTCCACCCCATCCCGCAGGTTGACCCAGAACTCCTCCAGGTCGGCAGCCCCCGGGAAGCGCCCCGACATTCCGATTACCGCAATGTCGGTGGAGGGAATCGCCGCCGGCTGGGGCTGGGCCTCCACTCGGGCAGGAACGGGCTGCGGCTGCGCCTGGCGGATCACAGTCCCGGCCAGCTGCCCGGCTAAAGCGCTCACGGAGGGATTCTTGAACAAGTCGATAATGGTCAGGCCGGCCTCGAATTCCTCCTCAAGCTTCTCCAGCAGCTGCACCATCAGCAGCGAATGGCCGCCCAGGTCGAAGAAGTTGTCGTTCAGCCCCACCCTTTCAACCTTCAGCAGCTCCTTCCAAATGGCGGCCACCTGCTGCTCAATCCGGTTGCGGGGCGCCACGTACTCGATCCCCGTCTCCAATCGGGCGCCTTCGGGATCGGGCAGAGCCTTTCGGTCCACCTTGCCGCTGGGTGAACGGGGAAAGGAATCCAAAGGCACGAAGACCGAAGGCAGCATGTAGTCGGGGAGCCTCTCCGCCAGGAAGCGGCGCAACTCGGCCGAGCCAGGCGCCGCAGCCCCGCCTTCATCGGCCTTTTTCGGCTGAGGTGCGACTCTCGGCTCTCCGCCGGGGAAGAGCGCCTGATAGAAGGCAGGTGATTCGTCGAGGTCGCGACCGAAGTGAAGCGACTCGCAGCTGAAGGGGACTGCCCGGCCCTGTCCCTGCACCAAGCGGCCCTGGACGCGGTAATCCAGGTTGAAGCCGTTGCGGCACAGGCTTCGCTCGATCATGGCCTCGATCACGTCTCCCCGCCGAACGGGGAGGCCGGGCGAGAAGACGGGCAGGTAAACCGGCAGCCAGCAGTGGGGATGACAGTGGGTGTCAATCACCTCGCCTTCGACGGTCTGCAGGGTCAGCCAGACCCACAAGCCGTCCCAACGGCCTTCCTTTTCGATCTCCAATCGGATCGAGTGGCGGTGTTCGGACTGCACGGGCGCCTCGAAGTCCAGGTCTTCGAAAACATCCGCTGCGGAGAGCAGACGGGATTCGGGCAGGTTCTTGACACACAGCCGCAGGGCGAACTTCTTGCCCACCTGGCGGAAGATCTCGTCGACGTAGTGGGCCGACATGGAGGTGAAGGCGGGATCTTGCAGGAAATCGGCGGGCAGGCTGACGGCGGCGATCTTGGTCAGGCTGCGCTGAGGGATCATGCGCCCCTGCGGCTTGAGGTGACGCCGCCTCGCATCGTTGAGGATGGCAATGACGCCCTCGGCGCCTCCGATGGGCCCGACCAGTTCCGAAACGCATACGTCGGCCTTCTCGGGCAGTTCCACTTCGGTCGAATCGCCCTGAATCAGCTCGATGACGTCCTCGAGCCCCTGCGAACGCAGGCACTCCCGGGCCTGGCGGCAAGCCGACTCCAGCAACTCGATGGCATAGACCCGTCGGGCTCCGGCCTGGGCGCACAAGCGGGCTAGGACGGCGTCTTTGCCCGTGCCGATATCGACCACCACCTTGTCGCGGACCAGCTGCCGGATAGCGGTTCGATAGCTCTCGTTGCGCCGCTCGTCGCTGGTCATGGCGTAGTAGAGCAGGTCGTCGTAAACATAGTACTCAGCCACCGAAGGCCACAGCTCGATCGGGGCCGCAAGGGAGGCCGCGCCTTCGGACGCCTGGGGTACGAAGTAGGCCACCAGCTTGCGGTCCTGCCCGCTTTGCTGGCGGGCCGTCACTACGGCATCGCTCACCTGCGGGTGGCCGGCCAGGACGCTAGCCACCTCGTCGGGCTCGATGCGGTAGCCGTGCACCTTGACCTGGTGGTCGATGCGGCCCAGGAAGTCGAGGTTGCCGTCGGGGCGGCAGCGCACCAGGTCGCCGGTCTTGTAGAGGCGCTCTCCAGGCGCCGGACTGCAAGGATGCGGAACGAATTTGAGGGCGGTCTGCCGCGGGTTGTTCCAGTAGCCCCGCGCCAGCCCTACTCCGCCCACCTGCAGTTCGCCTGCTGACCCCAGGGGAACCGGGTTGCCGGCCTGGTCCAGCACAAAGACAGACACGTTGTGGAATATCCGTCCGATGGGGGCCGACTCTTCTCCCCGTAGGGGTGCGGACATGGTGGCGCAAACGGTGGATTCCGTGGGTCCGTAGGCATTCAGAAAGCAGCGGCCCGGCGACCAGCGCCGCACCAAGTCCGGCGTGCAGGCCTCTCCCGCCACCGTGATGGTGGCCAGGGCCGGCAGGGGCTCATGGGGCAGCACGGCCAGGGCCGAGGGCGGGAAGGTCACGGTAGTGACCGCCTGTCGGCGCAGCAGGCCGATCAGGTCGGGGCCCGGCAAGAGGCGCTGGGAGTCCTCCAAGATCAAGGCCGCCCCCGACAGCAGGGCCATGGCCACCTCGGAAAGGGAGGCGTCGAAGCTGGGCGAGGAGTACTGCAAGACACGGCTGCGGGCCGTCACCTGGAAGGCTTCGATCTGGGCTTGGGCCAGGTTGCCGATGCCCCGCTGCGAAACCAGCACGCCCTTGGGCTGCCCCGTGCTGCCCGAGGTGTAGATCAGGTAGGCCGCGCTGGCGAGGCTGACAGCACCCGGCGGGTTGCCGGTCGGCAGGCGGGAAATACTCCGCCACTGGCTGTCCAGATTCAGGCCGGCCCTTTCTGCAATCGGCAGATCCCCCTGCAGCCCCTGCCGAGTCAGCACCAGGGCGGCGCCCGAATCCCGCAGCATAAAACTCAACCTTTCGGCAGGATATCCGGGGTCCAAGGGCAGGTAGGCGGCACCCGCCTTGAACACCCCCAGCATGCCGATCAGCATTTGCAGCGAACGTTCCAGGGCCAAGCCCACCAACGCTTCGGGGCCGATTCCCAGCCGGTTCAAATAATGGGCCAATTGGTTGGCACGGCGGTTCAGTCCGGCGTAGCTCAGGCATTGCTCGCCCGAGTGAGCCGCAATTGCATCGGCACGCTCCAGCGCCTGGGACTCGAACAAGTCCTGGAAGCGTACGGCCGGCTCGGCTGCGGGAACCGAGTTCCACTCCACCAGCACTTGCTGCCGCTCACGGTCCTCCAGCAGGGGCAGTTCGGAAAGGCGCCGCTGCGGGTCGGCCGCTATGCCCCTCAGCAAGGCTTGAAAGTGATGCAGCAGCCGCACCATCCGGGTCCGGTCGAAAAGATCCAGGTCGTAGGACAGGAAGCCGCTCAGCCCCTCTTGGCGCTCCCAAAGATGAACTTCCAGGTCGAAACGCGTGGTGTGCGCCTTGCCACCCACTGGCCGCACCTTCAAGCCGGACGTCCGGCTGGGCTTCATGAAGGCATTTTGGAGCTGAAAAACCACCTGGAACAGAGGATTGCGGCTCAGATCCCGCTCCGGCCGCAGCTGCTCCACCAGCTTTTCGAAGGGAAGGTCCTGATGGGCGTAGGCTTCGAGGGCCGTCTCGATCACTTGGTCCAAGTACCGCCTGAAGGTGGGATCGCCCGACAAGTCGCCCCGCATGGCCAGGCTGTTGACGAAAAAGCCGATCAGCCTCTTGATTCCGGGATGGTTTCGGTTGGCGATGGGGGCGCCGATCACGATATCCGTCTGCCCGCTGTAACGGTGAAGCAGCGCTTGGAAGGCCGCCAGCATGGTCATGAACAAAGTCGCCCCGCTGCGCAGGCTGAGGGCTTGAAGCGCCTCGAGAAGCTCTCGGGAATAGCGGAAGGCCACCCTGCCGCCTCGGAAGCGCTGCACTGCCGGCCGGGGACGATCGGGGCACAAGTCCAAAGTGGATGCCCCTTGCAGCTGCCTCCTCCAGTAGGACAGCTGCTCTTCGAGTTTCTCCCCCCGCAGCCAGCTGCGCTGCCAGACGGCAAAGTCGGCATACTGGATGGGCAGTCCGGGCAAGGGAGAGGGTTCGTCGGCCGCCAGCGCCTCGTAAAGGGCTGCCAGCTCATTCAAAAGCAGCCCCAACGACCAGCCGTCCGAGACGATGTGGTGCATGGTGATCAGAAGGAGATTGGATGCTGGGAGACGAGGGCCGGAGGTTTCGGTTGCAATTGCTTGCCCGCCCGTGCGGACGAGGATGGCGCGGATGATGGGCCCGCGGGCCAGGTCGAAGGGGAGACGGGCTTGCAGTGCTTGCAGGTTGTCGGCCTCCGCCTGCCCTGCGTCCTCGCCCAGTCCGGTCAAATCGACCGTTGCCAGCGCAAGGCCTTGGCCGTGCAGGATCTCCTGGCGCGGTTTTCCGCCCCGCTCCGGGAAGCGCGTGCGCAAGGGTTCGTGGCGCCGAACGATCTCGTCCAGGCAAAGCTGAAGCACCGCCAGGTCGAGGTTTCCGTCCAGCCTCCAGGCGACCGGCATGTTGTAGAAAGGATTCGAGGGCGCGATCTTGTAAAGCAGCCACATGCGCTGCTGGGCAAAAGAAAGGGGCAGGTCGCCCTCCCTGCCAGCCGGTACGATGGGCGGGGGAGGCTGCTTGCCGGGATCGCTTTCGATTCGTTTGGCCAGCCCGGCCAAAGTGGGCGCCTCGAAAACCACTCGCAAAGGCAGGTCCCGCTGAAAGGCTTGGCGGACCTCCGCGGCCATTCGGGTGGCCAGCAACGAGTGGCCGCCCAGCTCGAAGAAGTTGTCCTCAGCTCCGATCCGCTCCAGCCCCAACACCTCGGACCAGATCCGGGCCAGCCTTGCCTCAGTGGGATTTCGCGGCATCAGGTATTGGCCGCCCTCTTCGGCGCCTTGATCAGGAATGGGCAAGGCTTTCTGGTCCAGCTTGCCGTTGGGGGTCAGGGGAAGCCTCTGCAGGGGCACGAGGAACGAAGGCACCATATAGCTGGGCAGCCTGTGGCGCAGAAAGGAGCGCAGGTCTTCAGGCTGCGGCCCGGTCGCCACGAAGTAGGCCGCCAGGCGTTTGGTGCCGGACGGATCGGGCAGGGCAACAACTGCTGCCTCGCCGACGTCGGGGTGCTGGCAGAGGACTTCCTTGATCTCGCCCGGCTCCACCCGGAACCCCCGCACCTTGACCTGGTCGTCGACCCTACCCACGAAGCGCAGTCTGCCGTCGGCCGACAGGCGCACCAGGTCTCCGCTGCAGTAAAGGCGCGCGCCCGGCGGGCCGAAGGGGTTGGGCCTGAAGCGCTCCGCGGTCAGGGCGGGGCGGCCCAAGTAGCAGCGCGCCAGCCCCAGGCCGCCGATCCACAGCTCGCCGACGGCCCCCAGCGGCGCCAGGTAGCCACGACGGTCCAGCACATGCACGCGGCTGTTGGCGATGGCCCGCCCGATGGGTACCGTGGGCGCATCAGGCGCCACCTCCCGCACCCGATGCCAGGTCGTAAAGGTGGTCCCTTCGGTGGGGCCGTTTCCGTTTTGTGAGCAGACCCGCCCTTCAGGAAGACACGACAAGGAAGCTCCCGA
>JANQFM010000431.1 GCA_028277865.1 Acidobacteriota bacterium | reverse complement strand
TGCTGGAGTTGGGATCGCCCTTTCTGGGGACAGGCAGGATCAGGCAGGGCTTCCGCATCCCCGGCGGAGCGGTCTGGCAGCCTTCGTTTTTGCTCTTCGGAAGCTTTCGAACCGGACTGAGCGTCTTTGACGACGATCGGGTCACCACTACCCAATGGGCCAACCGGCTTGACCTGTTCGGCAATCTTTACCTCTCCGGCACCGAGCGCCTGGTGTTCGGGCTTCGCCCCCTGGACGAGACGGTCGAAGACGGAAGGCGCAGCTTCACGGGCGCCGCCTGGTTCTCTCCCGACCCTGGCGATTCCGGCGGGGGGATAGACGCCTTCAACTTCGACTGGGACACGGTGACCCACTTGTTCTTTGAAGGGGATTTCGGGGAGATCTTCCCTGCCCTGGATCCCGAAGACAGGCGCGCCGCCGACCTGGGTTTTTCGGTGGGGCGTCAGCCCATCAATTTTCAGGAAGGCCTGCTCATCAACGACTTCGTCGACGCGGTGGGCATCACCCGAAACAACCTGAGGCCGGACGGGACGGTCAATATGCGGATCACCGGGCTGTTTGCCTGGAACCAGATCAACCGCAATACCCCTTCGGCCGACGTGACCATCCGCAACCAGGAAGCTGAAAAGGCCCGTCTTGTGGGCATGTTCACCGAGATCGACTGGCGCTTCAGCACGGTGGCCATCGACTGGATCTACGTCAATGGAGGCACCTTTCGCGGCCTCAGCGACGTGACCGCGGGCGATGGAATCTATGCCGGAGTCAGCTTTGTCCAGAGGAGGGGAGCCTTCAACAGCTCCTTTCGGCTGCTGGGATCCATTCCCCTGGGAGACGAAACGCCCGCCGGCAATCCGCTGGGAATCAGCGACCCTGCCGGCGGCGGCGCGCTTTTTTTCAGCGAGATCTCCTGGACGCCTCATCACAGCCATGACTTGTTTTACTTCAACGGTTTCGCCGCCATCGACGATTACCGGGCCGCTGCCCTGGACCCCACCATCCCCGGCCCACTGGCTCGGGCCGGCATCCTGTTCGCCGGGCCGGGCTTGGGGAATTACCCGGGCGCGCTTTCCTCGACGGCCAGCGAGGTCATCGGTGGAGCATTCGGCTATCAGAAGTTTCTGGCCCACACCCGCCAGCAGCTTCTCGTGGAGGCGGGAGGCCGGTTTTCCACCCAAAGCTGCTCGGGCAGCCTATCGTCCTGCGACGGGCACTCGATTGCCGGAGGCGCGCGTTACCAGATCGCCCTGGGGCGCAGGAACGTACTGGTTTTCGATGCCTTTGCGGCTTGGGAGAACCTGAGAGGGATTGCCGAGGCGGATTTCGGTGAAGGGAGCCGGTTTCGCTTCGGTTCCCGCGTGGAGTGGCTCTTCAAGTTTTGAGCAGCGAGATGGGTTCACGCAAAGGCGCAGAGACGCAGAGGGGGCAGATGAGGAAGAGAGCCGGAAGGCTGGTCACGCAACTCTTCCGCCCTCTCTGCGCCTTTGCGCCTCTGCGCGAGATTCTCTTCCTGGGTGCTTTCGTCAGCATTGGGCTTGCTCAGGGGCCGGTGCGGGACGACTTTATTCGCACCGATCCGGCCAAGGTCGTGCTGCCCGAGTCCTGCGGGGAATGCCACCGCTCAGCCCTGGCCGTGTGGAAGACAACGCCGCACGCCATAGGCTATGACGAGCTGCACCGCAAAGAGTCGGCCCTGGAAATCGCCAAGGCGATGGGATTCTTCTTGGTCAAGCGCGAGAGCCTCTGCCTGAAATGCCACTACACTCCTGTGGTGCGCCGGGATACATTGAGGGCGGCCGCCGGAGTGACTTGCGAATCCTGCCACGGCGCTGCCAGGGATTGGATGAACGTCCACAGTGCGTACGGAGTCCCGGAAAGCGATTTTCAAAAGGCCAGGCTGCTGGAGACCCCCGAGCATCGCAGGCAGCGCCGGGCCAAGAGCCAGGAAGCCGGAATGCTGAGGCCTTCCAACCTTTATGCTGTGGCCTCCAACTGCTATCAGTGCCATACCGTGCCTCACGAAAAGCTGGTCAACGTGGGGCGGCACTCGACCGGCAGCGCAGGTTTCGAGCTGCTTGCCTGGAGCCAGGGCGACATCCGGCACAATTTCTTGGAATCCTTTTTGACGGGCGACGGAACGAACAATGCGCAGCGTCCGCCCCAGCGCCGGCGCATGCTCTATTTGATGGGGCGGGCCTTGGACCTGGAATACAGCCTGCGCGGCTTGGCGGCGGCCAGCCAAGACGGCCGCTACTACAAAGCCATGCGGCGGCGCTACCGCAACGCCTTGAGCGAAGTGAGGGAAATCGCAGCCCGCACCTCTCTTGCCGAAGTGGACGAGATGCTTTCCGCCTTGCAGGGGCGAACGGTCAAGTTCGGCAACCAGCAGCAACTGGTTCAGGCAGCCGAGGCGGTTTCTCGTGCGGCTCAGAAGCTGGCCGATCGCCACGACGGAACTGAATTGGCCAGCCTGGATCCCCTCATCTCTGGAGAAGGCGGACTGGAGCGCCGTGCCGACCAAGCGGCGCCGCAAGGAGGGGTCGGCACCCCGCCCAAAGCAGTCCAAACAACCGGCGATGAGACACGTCGGGATGCTGCTGCAACTCCTTCGTCCGCCAGCACGCCTGAAGCTTCGGACAGCAGGCCGACAGCGGACAGGACGGCTTCGCCAGCCCGACGTGCGACAACTCCGGATCGGCCAAGGCCGACCGTCTCCAACGTGGGACGGCTCCTCACCCGTCCGCCCTGGCGCCCCCTTCCCAGCCACCGGTCGATCGGACCCGGCGTGTGCAGCGGCTGCCATGATCACAGCCAGCAGGACGAATGGTGGCTGGACGACCCGCATTACCTGAGCGCCGACCGCTTGCTGGACGAGGAACAGAAGGCTTTGCAGATCGCCCGTTTTTACGGACTTAACTCGCGTCAAATGAAACGGGGCGACCAGATTTGCGCACAGTGCCACGCCAGCATCGTATCGGGCCGCGAAAACCGGGAAGTCTCGGTGGGAGTGGGCTGCGAGAGCTGTCACGGTCCCGGGGAAGACTTCAAGGAGCCCCACCAGAAGAGCCGCGACCAGGCTCTCCGGCTGGGAATGGTCGACCTGAAAGATCTCAGCAGGCGCGCTGCCGGCTGCGCTGGATGCCACTACATCAACGAACCTCGATTGATCTCGGCCGGGCATCCCACGGGCAGCGATTTTGACCTGGGGGAGCGCAACGCCAAGATCCGGCACTGGGAACACGCACCAGTCGATCCTGCCCGACTGCGGGCTGCTTACCAAAGTGTGATCGCCCAGCGGGGCGCCATCCCCACAGTGGCCCGCCTGCAGCGCCTGGACGTGCCCCTGGCGGACAATCCTTCAGGCGCTGAAATCTCTTCCCGGCCTACGGTTCGGACAACCCAACCGGCCGCTGCCGGCATCTCGGCCTCAAGCGTCCCCCGATCGGGCGGGCCTCCCGGCCGGAGTGCAGGATTGGTCAGCCGGCCCCAAGGCCGATCAGGCGTCCAGCAAAGCGCTGCAAGCTCGCCGACGACGGGATCTGTGCCGCCCGGCCAAGCGCCTGCCCAAGAAGAACTTGCAGTCGAGGAAGCCTTGCTCCACCTCAAGGAAAGGCTGGAGAGGCTTTATCGGGAATTGGAACAGCGTTAAGATGGCCGCAGGCCAGCCTGGCCGACAGATCATGGCAGAAAAGACCCTCTTCAGGCTCTCCGTTCAGCATCAGGACCGCTGGAGCACCTTTGATGCGGATTCCGGGATCGTGTCCCTTTCCGAAAAGCTCTCTGCTGAACAGCTACGGCGCTACGAGATCTTCAAGGATTACCGCGAACCATTCTTGGAGCGGATCAGTCCCGACGTCACTGTGGCCAGTTGGAAAAAGGGATCGGTCCTCTTTGAGGAGGGAAGTTATATCGACCTGGCCTTCTTCGTCTTGGAAGGCGAGGTCGAACTGAGCCTGAAGGCCGGCCAGGGCCAAGCCGAAGCCAGCCGGCCCATTCTCGAGACCCAGCCAACCAAGCCCGTCGGTTGGCAGGAAGCCGACACGGCGGCGGCGGAGAAAACGGTCTATTTCACCAAGACACAGTTCCAGAAGTCCAACCAGATCGCTTTTTTGAGTTCGCTGGATATCGACCTGCCTCCCGGCGATGTGATGCGATTGGGCAAAGGGGAGTTTTTCGGAGAGATCGGCGCCCTCAACGGCTGGCCTCAGTCGGTCACCGCCCAGACAGCTTCGGACTGCCTGTTGATTCAAATCCGGATCCCCGCCTTGCGGCGCATGAAGGAGAAGTCGGAGGTTTTCAAGGACAGGATCGACTCGATTTACCGCAAGCGGTCCCTCTTCCGGCAGCTGAAAGAGTCTCCCTTGTTCAGTTCCTGCCCAGACACTTTCCTGGTCGGGCTCTCCAAGAAAGTGGAATTGGTCTCTTGCCGGCCGGATGATGTAGTGGTCGCCGAAGGCACACCGGCTGACTCCCTTTACTTGGTCCGCTCCGGCTTCGTCAAGATCTCCCGCCGTCTGGGCGAGGGGCAGCAGGTGCTCTCCTACCTGTCCAAGGGCATGAGCTTCGGAGAGCCGGAGCTGCTTTTTGAGGAACTGGAGGACTGGGCCTGCAGCTACTCGTCGGTCGGCTACAGCGAATTGGTGAAATTCTCCTTCAGCGACCTTCGACGAGTCGTCCAGGCGCATCCCGAGGTTGAATCCGGGCTCTGGGAGCAGGCTGCCGCACGAATCAAGCAAAGCGGCGGCAGCGGCCGGGACCTGCACAAGTCCGAGTTCATCCAGTTCGCTCTGGAAAAGGGCTTGGTGGAGGGGAACAGCGTTTTGGTGATCGACCTGAATGACTGCACCCGATGCGATGACTGCGTCCGGGCCTGTGCAGACACTCATGGGGGGCGGCCCCGCTTCGTCCGCGAAGGGGACCGCTACGCCAACTTGCTGATTACCAAGGCCTGCTACCACTGCCAGGATCCGGTCTGCCTGATCGGCTGCCCTACCGGCGCCATCCGCCGGGCCAACGTCGGTGAGGTGGTCGAAATCCGCGACGACATCTGCATCGGCTGCAGCAACTGCGCCGACAACTGCCCCTACGACGCCATCGTCATGCACGACACCCGAAGTCGATGGGGCGACGATGCCGTCCCCAAGTCCTTGCGGGGACAGGAACGTTTGCTGGCCAGCAAATGCGATCTTTGCTACACCTCGGCTTCCGATCCGGCCTGCGTTCGAAACTGCCCTCAGGGATGCGCCCATCGGGTGGGTTCGATCGAGGAGTTCCGGCAGCTTTTGGATGAGAGGCAGCGAGTATGAAAGCCCGGTTTCAGACCGCCTCCAGGGCAGTCGATCTGCACAGGTGGGTTCAATCGCCCGCCTGGCTGAAGGCCTTCCTGGCTGCGGCAGCATTGACCATGGCCGTAGGGCTGATTCAGCTATGGACCTCTGAGTTTCGTTCCGGGAACAACTGGGGGGTGGCCTATGGGATTACGGCAGCAGTGCTGCTGGCCTCGGTGAGTGCATATTCGATCCGTCGGCGTTCTCCCGGCCGGGGGCCTGCCTCGGCTCGCCATTGGCTTCAATTTCACATTTTCGGCGGCGGCCTGTTCCTGCTGATGGTCCTGATGCATACCGCCTTCCGATTGCCTCATGGCGTTCTGGCCTGGTCTTTGTGGATCCTGAGCCTTTGGCTGGCGGTCAGCGGCATTTTGGGGACTTTGATTCAAAGGTGGATCCCCCGTTTGCTGACCTCCGGATTGGCCACCGAGGCAAACTACGACCGGCTGCCCGATCTGGCAAAAGCCGTCCGTGAGGAGGCCGAGTCTCTTGCCGAAGCCGGGAGCATTGCCGTACGGCGTTATTTTCAGGACAACTTGCAGGAGGGCTTTGCGCAGCTGCGCACCCGTCCGATCTTTTTTGTCGACATCACGGGAGGAGCTCAGGCTCAACTTCGGCAGTCCAGTCACATTCGGGGCTTTCTGGAGGCGGACGAGCAGAAGACCCTGGACCGCCTGATCGAACTTTTTCAGGCCAAGACCGAATTGGACGCCCACCATACCCTTCAGAAGGCGTTGCGCTGGTGGCTTTACGGGCATGTCCCGTTTGCTCTGGTGCTGATCTTGCTGGTGGTCGTCCACGTTTTGACCGTTCTTTACTATTGAGGGGGGCAGTGGAGCTCCGGGGTCGTGCCTTGAAATAGCCATGACCCCACCCTATGCGACCTCACCCCCCGCCGGAAACGAACCATGAGCCAGGAAAACCAAGCCGAGAAAGGGCGTTTCAGCAAGGTAGGCCTGCCGGTGGCCAAGTCCTACATCTATCCGGCAGGCCGCAACCGGCTGCTGCTTTTCGGGCTGGGCGGAGCATTGGCGGCGGCGGCCCTGTTTGGAGCGGACGCCTGGCTCAGCCGGGGCGAGCTGATTTCCAACGGGCCTCTTTCCTCCGCACACGCCTCCTTTGAAGACGACTGCCAGGCTTGTCACACCAGCTTCGAGCCTGTTTCGGATCAAAAGTGCCTGGTTTGCCATGAAAAGTACGCAAGCGATCCGGCCCTGCACAGCTTTGACAGCCATTACGTCTACCGTTCCAACGACTTGACCAGGGCTTACCGCCGCCAAGGAGAGACGGCCTGCTTCGACTGCCATCCAGAACATGGAGGGCGCCAGGCCCGCATCATTTCCGTCGGGGACAGCAAGTGCCTGCCTTGCCACGAGTTCGATGCATTTGACAGCGCCCATCCCCAATTTGACTTCCTGGCCGAGGGGCAGTCCGATGACAGCAAGCTGTCCTTTACCCATATCCGCCACGTCCAGAACGTGCGCCGCGAAAAGACCCTCGACGACATCGAAGAGGCCTGTCTCGCCTGTCACCAGCCGCTGGCGGACGGAAAGCGCTTCGCGCCCATCGATTTCGAGCTGCACTGCCAAGGCTGTCATTTGGGTCCCGCTCAGCGCGTCCAATCCGAACAGCTCGATGTCCTGCCCCCAGGCAGGGCTTTGGTGACGCCGCAGGGAGGGCTCAACCTGGGCGTCGAGTCCTTGGCGACCGTTCGTCGGCGACAGGGGCCGGGAGAGCAGTGGGCTCTTCAGGCCAGTCCTGCCGAGTTTCGAGAGCGCGGCGGCACGGTGGTCAAGCTGCGCCTTTATCACGAGGATCCCTGGATCCTGCACAACTTGAGGATGCTGCGCCGCAGCCTCTACCCTTCAGCCGGATTGGCCGACCTGCTCAAGGCCTCGGCCCAGGTCCCGTCGGCCCAAGCCGACATCCTCTATCGGGAGGCCGCAGCGACACTGCGGGAGTACTTGGACGGGCTGCGGGGCCGATCCGACGACCGTTCGGCCATGCGGGAGCTGATCGACCTGGACAGGCTGCTCTCCCGGACGGAAGAGAGAATCCGCCGCGGCAACGATCCCATGGATGACGCTCAGTTCCTGTTGCCGGACCAGATCAACCCGGCCCTGAGCAATGAGCAGGTTGAGCAGATTGCAGAGTTTGCAGAGCAGCTCACCGCGGCCTGCCGCAAGTGCCACATCCTGGACCGTGCCACCATCGCCCGCGTGCAAAAGGATCAGCGCGTGCTCAGGAGGGCCGAATTCAATCACCGCGTGCACATCCTGCAAAGGCGTTGCCTGGACTGTCACGGCGGCATCCCCTTTTACGATCTGATCGGGCCTCTGGCCGCAGCCGACCAGTCGCCGGAGGCTGATCCCCAAGTGGACCGCTCGGCCATTCAGAATCTCCCTGGCATCGAGGAGTGCAGGGCCTGCCATCAATCCGGGCTGGTGGACGACGGCTGCGTCACCTGCCATCGATTCCATCCCGACGAGAGGGACGAGTCCCGCCTGCTGCTTCATTCCGGCCAGGGTTTTTCAGTCGGCCAGGGAGGAAGCCGATGAGTGCCAGGCTTTTTTGCAGGTTCGGCCAGCTGGCTGGAGCGGAGTACGAGATCGGGCGCGAAGCCACGATCGGCAGCGCTTCGGAAAATGGCGTGGTCTTGTCGGCGCCCTCGATTTCCCGCCGCCAGGCCCGGATCGCCTTCGACGGCCAGTCCGGCTGCTATTTCCTGGAAGACCTGAGCGGCGGCGGGACGGCCCTGGACGGGCAGCCCGTCGAGGGTCGAATGCGCCTAAGCAGTGTGCATGTCCTCACCTTCGCGGGCCAGCATGACTTCTTCTTTCACTGGAATCCCCGCCAGCCGCCTCAAGATCAGCTTGAAACCGTCGGCCTGGATGAATTGCCTCAGGCCGCTGCTGAGCCGCCGGCATCCCAGACCATCTTCCGGTCGTCTCAAAAGCTCTCGCCGCCTCCGGCTTTCCAGCCGTTGCAGCCCCCTGAGCAAACCGCTGCCGACCCCGATCCTCAAGCCTCCGAGACGATGTTTCGTGAGTCTGCGGGTGTTTCCCTGCCTGACTTCCTCAAGCCGGGCTCTCCGCCCCAGGAGGAAGTTGCGCCGGAGCCGCAGCTCAGGCTGGTCCTCGAGCTGAAGCTGCCCGACGGCGCCAAGGCCTATCCGTTGGGAGAAGGAGAAAATGTGGTGGGCCGGTCTCCCCAGTGCGAAGTCTTTGTGGACGACCCAACCCTTTCGCGCAGGCATGCCGTCTTGACCGTCAAGAAGGAAGCCCTCAAAGTCCGCGACCTGGGCAGCACCAACAAGACTTTCGTGGAAGGCGAGGCCATCGGCCGGGAAACCGCCTTGGCCCTTGAAACCCCAATCTCATTCGCCAAGGTGGCCGGAAAAGTCCGACTGGAGGAAGCTTGAACCCGGATTGATCTCACGCAAGGCCGCAGTTCTTGATTACCCTTACATTCTTCCTATGCGTCTTTGCGTGAAACTGTGGAAAGAAATGCCATGACCAACGACAGCGAATTTCTCCCGGACGGAACCCTTATCCTCGATCGCCCCGCGGCTTTGCCCGATGTGCTGGACATGCTCATCGTGGGGGGTGGCCCGGCCGGAACTGCGGCGGCATTCCGCGCCCGCGAACTCGGCCTGGCAGCCCTGGTGATCGATTACGACGACTTGATGAAGCGCATCCGCGACTATGCCGAGGACAAGCCCATCTTGCCCGATTTCGGTGGCGGGGACCAGATCAGCTTTCCCCGAGGCGGAGAGCTGATCTCCCAGCTGGTGTTTTCCGCTATCGACAAGGACGAGATGTGCCGCAGATGGAAAGGGCTTTACCGGCGCCACAGCATCCCAGCCCAAGTCGGCGTCGAGTTGATCGGCCTGGAAGAGGACTCCCAAGGACTGTGGTCGGTCAAGGCCTGGAATCACAACACCAAGGCGGAACAGGAGTTCAAGGCCCGTCATGTCGTTATCGCAGTAGGCAGGGGGGTTCCGCGCACCTTCGACATTCCCGGCAACCTGCAGGGGATGGCCTTCCGGCTCTCCGATCCTTCCACTCAGGTGGGATGCCCGGCCTGCGTCATCGGAGGGGGGACTTCGGCGGCAGAGGCGGTCATCGCCATCTCCAATGCCAAGGCCCGGACTGAAGATCCTTGCGCAGTCTACTGGTCTTATCGGGGAGAGAAGATGCCCAAGGTTTCGCGGGCTTTGGCCGAGGTCTTTTTGGAGGCTTTTGCCGGCAACGGCAACATTCGATACCTGCCCAACAGCGAGCCGGTTTCGGTATTCACCGCACCCGATCAGCAAGACCACCTGTGCATTCGCATTGCCCGAAAGCAGCTGGAGGGCAGACCGGTTGAAACCATCCATCTGGAGTTCCCCAAGGAATACTGCATTGCCTGCATCGGCGAGGATCTTCCTGTGGCCCTGTTGAGTTCGCTGGGGATCTTTCAGGTGAGCGGCGGCCCCAAGAACCGCAAGAGGCTGGCAGTCAGCCCTTTGCTCGAGACCTGCCGGCCCAATCTCTACCTGATCGGCGACATCCTGAGCCCGGCCTACCTGGAGACAACCGACTTCCAAGGCGACCCTTCCAGCTTCCCGGAGATCAAGCGCCGGGGAAACGTCAAGTCGGCTTTGCGGGACGGGGTGCTGGTCAGCCAGGTGATTGCCCAAAAGCTGCAAGGCAAGACGGAAATCCGTGTCCGGATGAAGTTCGAAGAGCCTTCATCGGACGACCTTCAGAAAGGTCCGGGGCGGTCGACAGTTTCGCCGCCGTCCGCAGCGCGCCTGATCCGCATTCAGGAAGGAAACCTGTCTGCGGAGGAGTTCCCTTTGGGTTCGGGCGTCACCTCAATCGGCAACCGGGACTGTGACATCAACTTTGAACAGGACACGTCGCTTTCCGATCGCCATGCCACCATCGGCAAGGAGGCCCAGGGATACATGCTGCGCGATGCTGGAAGCAGCAATGGAGTCTTTTTGCAGCCGGCAGCCGGACGCGCCGTGGAGGTCATGGATGGGATGGTGGTGAGAGCCGGTAACCAGTGGCTGGTTTTCGGAGGGACGGGCAACCCGAATTCGCTGGCTCATTACGACAGCCGGGGACGGGAGGTCCGACGCCTTCATCTGGAGGAGGGAACCATCGTGCTGGGCCGTCGGGCCCCTGTCAATCTCGACCCCTCGGACGGCGCTCTTTCGCGCCGCCACCTGTCGATCTCGCTCAAAGGCGGCAAGCGCTCCGTCCGCGACCTGGAAAGCGTGAACGGAACCCACCTCAAAGTGGATGCTCCAACCCCAATCCAGCACGGAGACCGGATCTGGCTGGGCAGCCAAATCCTGGAGTTTTCCTCCAGCGAGGAAGCGGGTCCGGCGGCCGAAGTCCGTCATGACACGCAATCCAAGCTGGCCAGCCCGTTTGCGGCAAGCCCGTCCGGTCAGGCAGCCACAGCGGATCCCTCCCTCCCCCAAGGCTTGATGGTGCGCTTCGAGAACTTGGGCAAGACCCTGCCCATCCGAGCAGGCCAGACCATCTGTGAACTGGCCGAAGAGCACGGCCTAAAAATTGCCGCCCAATGCCACCGCGGCATCTGCGGCAGCGATCCCATCCGCATCATTTCAGGCCAAGAAAACCTCAACCCGATGACGGAAGGGGAAGAGGACACCCTGGACGACCTTTGCTCGATCGATGACGGACAGCATCGTTTGGCTTGCATGGCCAGAGTTTCGGGGCCCGTGGCGGTGGAGATTATTGAGAATTGACGCTGCGAGGAGAGGAGAGCCCGCGGGACATTCCGCCGGCTCCCCCGCCCCAAGACGGCTGAGCTATTAGAGGTTGGCGATTGACTCAACCGGCCCGATCCGTCGCTTCCGCTCAGGATCGTCTTTGTTCTACTCCAGCTCTTTTCATCGTCTCAACACAGCCGGGAATCGGTGACGAGCATCACAATGGGCAGTTGTTTTTGCAGTTGGCAGTTGGCAGTTGGCAGTTGTCAGTTGGCAGTTGGCAGTTGGCAGCAGAGTAGAATATCTTCTCTGACTCCCAACTCCCGACTCCCGACTCCCGACTCCCGACTCCCGACTGTTCTAATTCCCGAACCGTTCCAATTGGGCCTGACCGACGGCTTGCTGGACCATCTCTTCGACTTGCAGCGGGGCTTCGATCTTTTCGATGTGTGAGGCGCGGGCGCGGATGACAGGGTGCTTGGGGACGAAAAGCGTGCAGCAGTCTTGATCGGGCAAGATTGACGTCTCGTAGGTTCCGATTCGCCTCGCCAGGGCAATGATCTCTTCCTTGTCATCGCCGACCAGGGGGCGCAGCACGGGCCTCTTGGAGACGGTCGATATGACGGCCAGGTTGTCCAGTGTCTGAGAGGCCACCTGGCCCAGGCTGTCGCCCGTCACCAGTCCTGCAGCCCGTTTGCGCCAGGCGATGTGATCGGCGATGCGCAGCATGACCCGTCGGTAGAGCACCACCCGGCAGTCGGGCGGCGAAAAGGCCACGATACGTCGCTGGCAGTCGGCGAAAGGCACCATGTAAAGGGTCGAGTAGTACTGATATCGATTGAGGATGCGGACCAGCTTGCGGACCTTCTCCTGAGAAGCCAGGCTGGTGTGGGGATAGCTGTGGAAGTGGACGAAGATGGCCCGGCAGCCCCGCTTCATCATCTTGTAGGCGGCCACCGGCGAGTCGATGCCGCCAGAAAGCAGCGTCACCACCCGTCCCGAGGTGCGGGCGGGCAGCCCTCCCGGGCCGGGATGCCGGTCGAGGTAAAGGAAAGCCTGGTCCTGGACGAATTCGACCGAGCAAGTCAGGTCCGGATCGTCCAATTGGACCCGCTTGCCCGACTTCTTGCGGATGAAATCGCCAAGGCGATTGTTGACCAGGGTACTGGGGAAAGGAAGCGAGCGAGGAGTGCGTCGAGAGCGGATTTTGAAGCTCTCGAAATCGCGTTCCCGCACGAGTTGCCAAAGCTGCTCTTCGATCTTGTCCAAATCGGGGACGGCCCGCCAGCCGATAGCGAAGCCGGCCAGCCCGAAGACGCGGCTCATGCGGCGTTGCACCTTCTCCAGATCGGCTGCCTCGGAAAGGTCGACCACCATGCGTCCCGACAATCGCGCCACCGATCGGTGAGGGATCCCCGTGAGCGCTTTCTTGACGTTTTCGCGCAGGGCGCCCTCGAAATAGCGACGGTTCTTGCCCTTGAGGGCGATCTCGTGAAACCAGGCGATCAGGCAGCGTTCCATGAGAGGAAGATGATCTCACGCAAAGGCGCAAAGCCGCAAAGAAGAAGGCAAAGCAAGAAAAAGAGGACGCCTGAAACTCTCTGCTCCTTGCGTCGTTGCGCCTTTGCGTGAGGTCTGCTGGGTGGGACCTAGTTTTTGGCTAGAGCAGCAGCAACCCAGGGCTCTCCAAGAAGGGAATGATGAAGTTGAGGAATTCGGCGCCCGTTGCGCCGTCCACAATCCTGTGGTCCAGTGAAATGCTCAGGTTCATCATCTCGCGTACCACGATCTGCCCGTCGCGCACCACAGGGGTGGGACGGATCTTGTGGACGCCCAGGATGGCGACCTCGGGGTAGTTGATGATGGGAGTGGCCATGACGCCTCCCAGGGCGCCCAGGCTGGTGATGGTGAAAGTGCTGCCCTGAAGGTCGTCGAGTTGGGATCGGCCCCGCCGCGCCGCATCGGCCAGCCGGGAGATTTCAGAGGCCAGCTCCAACAGGTTCTTGCGGTCGGCATTCTTGACCACCGGCACGATCAGGCCCGCTTCGGTCGAGGTCGCTATGCCGATGTTGTAGTGCTTTTTGATGCGGATTTCGCCGGCCTGCTCGTCCAGGCTGGAATTGACGATGGGGTACCGGTGGAGTCCCTTGATGATCGCTTTGATGATAAAGGGCAGGTAGGTCAGCTTGATATCCCGGCCCGTCGGCATGGCCTGGTACTGCTTGCGCAGCCTGACCAGTGCGGTCATGTCGACTTCCTCCACATAGGTGAAGTGGGCCGCCGTCCGCTTGGAAAGGGCCATGTTGTCGCCGATCTTCTTGCGGATGGCGCGGTAGGGGA
>JANQFM010000328.1 GCA_028277865.1 Acidobacteriota bacterium | reverse complement strand
GGCGCGGCGTCCGCCGTCCGGCCTTGAGGCGCTTTTCCTCGAAGAGGTTTCTTTGGGTGAGCAGATGAAGCCGCAGCGAGGGGGAGTAAAAGCCGCCCGACAGGTTGCCATGAGTCACCGATACGGGTGCCTGGAGGCTTTCAAATCCGCCTTCAAAGAGCCCTGATTCCACCTCGTACTCGCCCAGGATGTCCACCATCCGCTCGGCCATCCCCAGGCTGGACATGACGAAGGCCACCCTTTCGCCGGAATTGCGCCAGCTGCTGAGCTGTTCGATCAGCTCGGGCAGCCGCCCCTGGTAGCTTCGCTCGCTGCGGAAGTCGAATTGCTGGACCTCCGGGCTGCCCGGCACAGGTTCGATGCTGAAGGCGGAGCTTTGCTCGACCAGCTCTTTCCACCGTTTCGGTCCCCAAAAGAGCTTGCGGGGAGGCAAGGCCAGCTCGCCTTCGGCATCGCGGCTTTGAAAGTCATCGTGCAGCCGCTGAAAGAGCTGGCGCAGGCTTTCCTGCTCGTCCTCCAAGTTGGGCAGGACCAAGGTCCAGGGCTGCTGCCCGGCGCAGGCATAGTCGAGCAGGTGGCATGGAGTGTCGATCACCAAGGGGAAAAGGGCTTCAAAGCCGTTGAAGAGCTCATTGTCCTCGGTGAATTGCATCCTTTCCTGCAGGTTGGAGGCGAATCGGACCTCATTCCAATGCCGGGGCGCCTGTTCGTGCCAGCGGACGATCTCGCGCCCCGTGACAGGCATCTCGCGCATAGGGATCACTTCGCATTCCGGGATCAGCCCCACCGACCGCTGGGTGGAAGGATCGAACTCGCGGATGGACTCGATCTCGTCGCCGAAAAACTCGATGCGCACGGGATAGCGCCGCGAAGGGGAAAAGATGTCGACAATGCCGCCCCGCACCGAAAACTCCCCCTCCTCGGAAACCGGGTCTTCGCGCATGTAGCCGACTTCCCGGAGGCGTTCGATGAGATGAGCTGGAGGCAGGATGCCGCTGACCTCCAGATGCAGGCAGTGGCTCCGGAAGTCGGCGATGGAAGGCAGGCGGGCCAGCAGCGAATCGAGGGTGGTTACCAAAAAAGCCTTTTCCAGACGGGTCAGCCGCCACAGCCCCTGTGCGCGGCGGGCCTGGATTTCCGGGTGGGGGGAAAGTCCTCGGTAGGGATCGGCTTCGGATCCCGGCATGACCACCAAATGGCCGCGAAGTTGCGAGGGCAGGAAAAAGTGCAGGTCGTCGGCGATGCGATCGGCTTCGCTGTTGTCACTGGCGATCCACAGGAAGTGGCCGGGGCGTTGGGCGAAAAGGGCTGCGAAAACCAGCGCCGAGTCGGCCGGATGCAGCCCGCCTACAGAGCCCGAATCTGCCTGAAACGATCGGGCCAAACTGTCCAGAGCCAGCTGCGGCCAGTCGGCTTGCCGGTCAGAGGCGGGTTCAGCTTTTTTTGAAAGAGGGCTTTGGGTCAGCATTGCGGATGCGGTCGATGATGGCGGTGGTGGAATATCCTTTTTCAAATTCAATGCAGGTCACTCGTCCCCCGGACTCCTCGACAAAGGATCGGCCGACGATCTGATCCAAGTTCCAGTCGCCGCCCTTGACCAGGACATCTGGAGCCAATTGGCGGATGACTTCCTGCGGCGTCTCTTGGTCGAAAACCGTCACGTAATCGACCGAAGCCAAGCCGCCCAGGACTTCACAGCGGTCCTTTTGGGCATGGACCGGGCGTCCGGCCCCTTTGAGGCGCTGCACCGATGCGTCGCTGTTGACCGCCACGACCAGCACGTCTCCCAGCGAGCGCGCCTTTTCAAGATATCGCACATGGCCGGTGTGCAACAGGTCAAAGCAGCCGTTGGTGAAGACGACCCGGCGGCCCTGCGACTGGAGCCGGGCCACGATGGGCTCCAATTCCGATCGCTCCTTGATCTTGCTGCGGGCCGTCTGCATGGATGGAGACTATAACAGGCTGGGCAACGGGGCCGTGTAACGGGATCGCAGAGTTTCACGCAAAACCGCAAAGAACGCAAAGCGAAGATATCGAGAAGCTTCCCTGGGCCGCCGCCGGGCACGCCCCGGCGGAGCCCACGACTGGAAAGCTAGAATCGGTGGAGCCAAGGAAGAGCGCATGAATGGTCGAGCGGGAGTCCGGAGACCGACCTGATGACCCGGTGGTCATCGCCGGCATTCACGGCGGCGGGGATCGAGGCACGATTCCGCTCATCGGGGACGTACCCATGCCTACCGGGGGCTCGATGGCCCTG
>JANQFM010000281.1 GCA_028277865.1 Acidobacteriota bacterium | reverse complement strand
TCCAGGAATACGAAAAAGGCTGGAACCATGTAGTCGGGCAGCCTCCGTCTCAGGCAGGTGCGGAAGTCACTCAGCCGGTCGGCACCGCCTTCTGAATCCGTCCCCTCCCCTGCCCTGCTCCAATCCCCTGCGACATAAGCCGCCAACCGGTTGCTTCCCGAAGCATCGGGCAGGGCCAGCACGACCGTTTCGCGCACCTGGGGATGCTCGCCCAAAAGCGACTCGATCTCTCCCGTCTCGATGCGGAAGCCGCGCACCTTGACTTGGCGGTCGATCCTTGCCAGGAATTCGACCTGGCCGTCGAAGCGGTGGCGGGCGCGGTCGCCGGTCTTGTAAAGGCGTTCGCCGGGCCGCTTCGCAAAGGGGTCGGGAATGAAGCTCTGGGCAGTCAGGTGCGGGCGCCCCAGGTATCCCCTTGCCAGGCTTTCCCCGGCGATGTGCAGTTCGCCGTGCGCTCCGATCGGCACCGGATTCAGGCGGGAATCCAGCAAGTAGACCCGCACATTGGGCAAGGGGCGTCCGATGGGCGGGTCCAGGGCGCCTTTGTGCACCCGGCAACAGGTGGCCACCACCGAGTTCTCGGTGGGGCCGTAGTGGTTGAAAAGCGGCGCCGCAAGGCGGCCCAGGGCGCTGCGGTGCAGGCGGTCTCCTCCCGTCAGCAGGGCCCTCAAAGACAGCCTGGATGGCCACTCCGACGCCTGCAGCGCCTCTTCGGCCAAAGGCGTGGGCAAAAAGCAGATGTCGATGCCCGAGGTCTCCAGCCAATCCAGCAGGCGCGAGGCCGAAGTGCGCACCTCATCGTCCCCGATGTACAAACCGGCGCCGCAGGCCAGGCAAGACCAGATCTCCCAGGTCGAAGCGTCAAAGCCGCTGCCCGCCAACTGGGTGGCCCGGTCGCCGGGCTTCAAATCGTAGGCCCGACGATGCCACCGGATCAGGTTGGCCAGCCCCTTGTGTCCTACCGCCACCGCCTTGGGGCGACCGGTCGAGCCCGAAGTGTAAATGGCATAGGCCAGGTTCTCGGATCCAGGGGAAAAGGCCAGATCAGAATCCGGATCCCTGCCAACTGCCAACCGCCAACTGCCAACTGTCATCCGATCCCAGGCGCCCTGCTCCGGCAAGGATGGGATGCTCTGCTGGTGGGCCAGCACAACCGCACAGCCGCTGTCCTCCAGCATGAACGCCAGACGCCGGCTGGGGTTGGACGGGTCCAAGGGGACATAGGCACCGCCGGCCTTAAGGACGCCCAGCAAAGCCGTCACCATCTCCGGGCAGCGCGGCATCGAAACGGCGGCGCAAACTTCAGGGCCGATTCCCCGCCGACGCAAGAGCCGGGCCAGTTGGTTGGCGCGGGCCTCGAGTTCCCCATAGCTGAGCCATTCATCTCGAAAAGCGACTGCAACGCCGTCCGGACGGCTGGCGGCGTGGGCTTCGAAAAGGCCTGGGACCAGGCGCTCAGAGGGTACGGCGGCGGCGGGGCCGGCCCACTCGGTCAACTGGTGCCGTTCGGCCTCGAGCAGCAAAGGCAGCTCAGAGAGGCATTGCTTCGGATCAACTGAAATACCTTGCAGAAGCGTCCGGAATTGACCGGCCAGGCGGGCGATCGTCGAGGCATCGAAAAGATCCCGGTCAAAGGTGAAAGTGCATGCCAGGCCATCTTGCGCCTCCCTCAATTCCACCTCGAGGTCAAAGTGCGTCGTGGGTGCGACATGGGGAAGGGCCTCGACCTGCAGGCCCTTCATCTCGAGAGCCTCTCCCGGCAGGTTGTGCAGCGCCAAAACCACCGGGACGAGCGGGTTGCGGCTCAGATCGCGCTCGACCTGCAGGTGTTCCACCAGCTTTTCGAAAGGGAGATCCTGGTGAGCATAGGCTTGCAGAGCCGTCTCTGACACGTCGGCCACCAGCCGGTCGAAAGGGAGATCGCCCGACAGGTCGCTGCGCAGGACCAGGGTGTTGACGAAGAATCCGATCAACCCTTCCGTTTGCCGATGGTTGCGGTTGGCGATGGGCGAACCCACCACGATGTCCCTCTGCCCCGTATAGCGGTGCAAGAGAGTCTGAAAGGCCGCCAGCAGCACCATATACAGGGTCGCCTTCAGCCGTCGGCTCAAATCCTTGAGGGAGGCGGTGAGGCCCGGGGCAAGCGGCAACGCCAGGTTCGATCCTCGCAAGGCCTGAACAACAGGGCGGGGCCGGTCCAAAGGCATCTCCAGAGTCGGCAAGCCGGCCAGCCGCTTCCCCCAATAGCGAAGCAGACTTTCGAGCACTTCTCCTTGCAGCCGGCGGCGTTGCCACACTGCAAAGTCGGCATAACTGACGGACAGTTGCGGAAGCGGGGACCGGCAGCCCTCGGCAAAGGCGCCGTAAAGCGCTTTCAGCTCTTGCCGCAGCAAGCCCTTCGACCATCCGTCCGAAACGCTGTGGTGCAGCGTGACGAGCAGCTGGGCCTGCTGATCCCCAAGCCGGACGAGGGTCGTGCGAAACAGGGGTCCGGAGGCCAGATCGAAGCAGCGCATGGCCTCCTCAAGTGCCAGGCGGCGCGCCGTCCTGGAAGGATCCTTCAAGCCGCAAAGGTCGACCAGGGGCAAGGGCCGTCTTGCCGCTTCTGATATCACCTGGCGGGGGAGGCCTGCCTTGGACACGTAGCGGGTCCGAAGGGTTGCGTGGCGCCTTTGAATCTCCTGCAGGGCACGCTCCAGCGCCGGCACATCAAGGGCGCCATTGAGTTCCCAGGCCAGGGGGCTGTTGTAGGCCGGGTTGTGCGGCGCCAACTGGTCCAAAACCCAGAGACGCTGCTGGGCAAAGGAGAGGGGAAGGTCCGATTCATAAGGGACGGGCCGGATGGCGGGCAGGGGCTTTTTGGCGGCGGCGGCCTGGATCCGGCCAGCCAGCTCGGCGATGGTGGGCGCCTCGAAAATGACGCGCAAGGGAAGTTCGAGCCCAAAAGCCTCCCGAGTCTGGGAAAGGGCCTGGGTGGCCAGCAGGGAGTGCCCGCCCAGTTCAAAAAAGTCTTCGTTGATGCCTACCTGCCCGGCCTCAAACAGCTTCTGCCAAATGTCGGCGAGCACCCTCTCCGTCTCGTTGCCTGCAGCGGGGGCGCTTTCTCGTGGCGTCGGCAGCCGGGCGGCACTGGTGGCGGCTTCGAAGGGATAGGTCGGCAGAGGGATGCGGCGCCGGCGGACCGGCCGATGAAAGCCCTCCCAGTCCACATCGACTCCCGCCAGCCACATGCGGCCCAGAGCGGTGAGTACAAACTCGCCGTCCTGCTTCTTGGCTCGCGGCAGGGGCAGCGAAGAAAGAACCAGGTCGGATGCCTTCTTTTCCGGATGACGCCTGGCCAGCGCGCTGAGAGTCTGGGGGCCGACCTCCAGCAGCACTTGGCTGCTTTGGGGGGACTCCTGGAAGAGCCGTCCCAGTCCTGGGGCCAAACGTACCGTGTCGGTCAGGTTGCGCACCCAATAGGCAGGATCGACCGCTTGGGCGTCGCTCATCCAGTCGCCCGTGATGCTGGACACCATGGGGATCTTTGGGGGAGAGAGGGCGACTTTTCGAACCTCGTCCAAGAATGGCTTCAGGGCAGGGCTCATCCACTTGGAATGCAGGGCCCGGTTGGCACTCAGCCGCCGGCAGCGCAGGCGTCGGCCGCGGAGCTGCGCGCGAAGCGCTTGGACAGCAGCCTCAGGACCGGAGAGCACGCACAAGGAGTGCCCGTTGACCGCCGCCAGGCAGAGGTCGTCGTTCAACAGCGGCTCGACCTCCCGCTCCGGCAAAGGGACGGCCAGCATGGCGCCTGGCGGCATTGCTTGCGTCAGCCGACCCCGCGCCGCGATCAACGCCAGGCCGTTGTGCAGCGAGAGGACGCCCGCCAGGCAGGCGGCCACGAATTCGCCGATGCTGTGCCCGATCATCGCCTGAGGGCGAATCCCCCAGGACATCCACAAGCGCGCCAGCGCGTATTCGACGGCAAACAGAGCCGGCTGAGAAACCGACATCTGCGTCAAGGCGCCGGCACCCCCCGCCTCCTGCGGATAAAGCACCTTGCGGATGTCGAGGCCCAGCTGCGGTTCGAGCAGTTCGGCGCAACGGTCCAAGTTTTGACGGAAGATGGGCTCGTCCCGGTAAAGTCCGAGGCCCATGTTTTCGTGGTGGCCGCCCTGGCCCGGAAGCAAGAATGCCACAAGTCGGCGGGCCGACTCATCAGCGGCGTTCAGCAGTTGCTTGGAGTTCAGCCTGCCCAGCTCTCCTGCCGCTTCCTCCGGCCTGCGGCAGACCAGTGCGCGGCGCCGTTTGAGGGCACGGCGGCCGACCTGCAGCGTGTAGGCGGCATCGGCGAGGTTTATCTGCGGGTTGCACTTGAAGTGCTCAGCCAGGTTGCAGGCACCCGCATCGAGTGCGGCAGCGTGCGATGCTGAAAGGACCAGCAGCTGCCAGGGCCGGGACTGCGGAGAGGGTTGGGCGGCCGGCGCCTCTTGGAGGACGAGGTGGGTATCGGCGCCGGCTGGGCCGAAAGAGCTGACCAGAGCCCGGCACGGGCTGCCTTGGCCCGGATCCCAGCGGGAAGGCCGGCTGTTGACGTAAAAGCCTCCGCGGGCGAGTCGGGCGCCGAATCCGGCTTGTTCAGAATGCAAGCTGGGAGGCAGCATCCTGCGCTGCAGGGCAAGGACGGCCTGGATGAGGCCTGCAGCATCATCCAAGGACGCGTCCGGATGCGAAGGGTGAGGGTTGAGCCAGTCGAAGGCGCACGATCCTGTCCTGGAGGCGGGAGCATCGGACCCAAAGGCAAGCACCAGTGCAGCGATTTCGACCTCCGGCCTCAGATCGTTCCCGCTGGCGCCCAAATAGCCAACGGTTCCGGCTTGTACGCCCGCCAAGTCCAAGGCCTGGGCAACAGCTTCCGCCCGATGTTGCCCAGGCGACCCTTCGCCGTCCGATCCCATCAGGCCCGGCCGTGTGCAGGAGCCCCGGATGACCGCATGGATGCTGTCGCCGTCCGCCAAGGCGTTATCCATCTTTTTGAGAGCCACCAACCCGGCGCTGCCGCCGCTTTGGCTGGCAAGACCGCCTGACAATGCCAGGTCGCATTCGCCTCTCAGAAGGCTTCGGCAAGCCAGATGAACGGCCTCCAGCCCGCAAGCAGGCCGCTTGGCCGAGTGGAGATCTGTGCCTTCGAGCATCCCTTGCAACGGCAGGTCGGCCAGTGCGCCGCAATGGATCAGAACGCCGACTCTGCCAGGGCTGCAATCACCGCCGTAGCCGGCGCATTCCAGCGCTTCTTGAGCGCACCTCAACAAAATGAGCCGTCCAGGTGGCAGGGCATCAGCTTCCTCGGGGCTCAAGCCGAGGGAAGGGGCGTCGGAAGCCGGGCAGGCGGCAAACGCCGTGCCCGTTTCGGTTCGATCGCCTTTGGGGGCGCCCTTGGTCGCCGTACTGGAGTCCGGAGGCACCCTGCGGCCGCCCAACCCAGACAGCCAGGCAGCGCCATGCTGCGAAATCCTCCAATATTGCTTTAGATGACTGGAAACATACGATAATCCGACAATAGCTATAGAATTTGAATGACGAGGCCGCTCCTCCATTCCGCTTTCTGACAGAGGATTAAGAGAGTCTGAATTCCACCAATTAGTCAACTGTTTTCCTCATTGCCAATTCCGCAGCCGTCAGTGGCCCACTGGCCGGGTCGGCAGCGCGGCTGGCCGAGATTGGCCATGGGCCGGAGTCAGCGCGAGGCCGGTTGCCCTGTCAGGCGAAACGCCATTGGCCGGCCTGCTTGGTCAACTCATCTACAGACCTTTTCTGAAGCTTCTGCTTTTCCGCTGCCGGCACGTAGGCGATCTCCAAAGCGAGCAACTTTTGGCACTCTTCGACAAACGCTCTGAGCTGGCTCAGGGAAATGCCCCGTCCCATCAGGTACGGAATGATCCAAAAATCGAACGACCACTGGGGCAGCCAGGCAGGCCCCTTGGTCCCCAGGAAGATTCTTTCTATGTGGTCCATGGCTTCCATGCTGTCCATGGTTGCGTGCTCCCAGACGAAGCCCTCGCCGAAGATGTCAAACTCGTCCTTTCGCTTTTGGATGGGAGTGCCCATCTCGTTGTACCAGAGCTGAGTCCGGAAGTAGTCCAGGTTGGACTGCTCAATAAAGCGCTGCGTCTCTTCGATCGTCTGGGGGGTCTCTCCGGGAAAGCCCATGATGAAGGAGCCGAAGGTCAGGATCCCGTGTTCTTTGAGCAGATCGATGCCTTGCAGGTACTGATCGACCTTGGCCGCCTTGTGCATGTTTTTCAGGATCGTGGGAGAGCCCGACTCGATGCCGAGGAAGACCCCTTTGCAGCCGCTTTGGGCCATCAGCTCGATGGCCTCGGGATCCGAGTTGCTGCACCTGAAGTAGGAAAACCATTTGAACCCGTATTCCTTGCGGATCATCAGCCGGCAAATGTCCTTGAAGCGTTTCAGGGGGACGTTGAAGGTATCGTCGATGAAGACAACGTTTTGGACGTTGTTGCGGGCGGCCATGCTGTCCAGTTCCCGCTCGATGGCCTCCAGCCCGGCCAGGGACAGCTTGCCGGCCCGGGTGGGATAGTTGCAGAAGGCGCAGCT
>JANQFM010000278.1 GCA_028277865.1 Acidobacteriota bacterium | reverse complement strand
CAGCCCTTCAAAAAGTCCCTCAGGTACCCGTCCTGCTCATTTATGGGCGGAACGACACCCGCATGCCCGAAGAGACGGCCCAAGCGGTTTACGCGGGCGCTTCCTCTGCCCGCAAGGATCTGGTCTTCTTCGAGGACGCCGGCCACGGGGGCGCCTACGAAGTGCACCCGGAACGGTTCATCCAGACTGTCCTCAACTTCCTCGATCAGTAGGGGGTTCACGCAGAGTCGCAGAGGCGCAGAGAGAGGCGGAGGAGAAAGCGGAAATAGGGAAGACGCATCTGCGGAATGCCTGCTGGTTCTTGCTCGCTCTTCCTCCCTCTGCGTCTCTGCGCCTCTGCGTGAAGTCTCAGGAACATTTCATATGCAAAGGCGTAGAAACTTATAGCCGTTGAAGGAGGTCGAATCCTGTGAAAGGCGACAAGCTGGGTGAATTCGAGGAATTGGTGCTGCTGACCGTTTACGGCCTCGACTCTGAAGCCTACGGTGTCAGCATTTTGGAAAAGCTGGAGGAAGAAGCCGGTCGTCAAGCATCGATCGGCGCCGTATATGCGGCACTCAGCCGACTGGAAAAGAAGGGCTGCCTTCGGTCCCGGCTGGGAGGCATCACTCGTGAACGCGGAGGCCGACGCAAGAGGCTCTTCCGGATCACCCGGCTGGGCGTCGAGACTTTGAGGCAGATGCGGCAGGTCCGGGAAAGAATCTGGCGCCGGCTGGACGCCAAGTTCCCGGCCAGTGAGGCATCCAAATGAAAGACCGCCCAAAAAGCACCAGGCAACCTTCGCTTCCCCGCTTGGCCAGATTGATTCTGTCGCAAATCGCCGCACCCGGCTTGAGGGAAGAACTGGAGGGAGACATCCTCGAGCTCTATTCCCGGCGTGCCGGCAGGCAAGGAACCTCCAAAGCCCGATGGCGGCTTTACTGGGACATCTTCAGCACAGCCAGGCTCAGAAACGGCTCGCCCCAACCATCCGGACCGCCTCTTAAACCGAGTGGAGATCCGATCATGACCAACTTCTTGCAAGACCTGCGATACGCCTTGCGAAGGCTGGCTAAAAGTCCCGCCTTCGCCCTGGTGGCGATTTTGACCTTGGCTCTGGGCATGGGAGCCAATACCGCCATGTACAGCATCATCAACGGAGTGCTCTTGCAGCCGCTGCCCTACCTGGCGCCTGAGGGGTTGGTGATCGTCCACACTCAATGGAAGGATTTTGGGTTCGGTTCGACCAACCCCCACGAGTACTTCGACCTGCTCGAGAAGACCGAAGCCTTCCAATCCGTCGCCCTTTATCGCAGCACCAGCGTCAACCTGCTGGATGGAGACGGAGAGCCGGAAAGGGTGCTGGGAGTCCGCACAACTCCCAGCCTGCTGGAAAGCCTTGGGGTCCGCCCCGCTTTGGGCCGTGCACTGGCGCCCGGGGAGGAATTCGCCGGCGCCCACCGGGTCGCCCTGATCAGCGATCGGCTGTTCAAGAGAAGGTTTGGCGGGGATCCGTCAGTTTTGGGCCGCAAGCTTCGCATCCTCAACGACAGCTACGAGGTGGTCGGTGTCATGCCTGCAGGCTTCGCCTTCCCCAGCCGCAGGACGGATATTTGGACCGGCTACGGGATCGACCGTACCAACCTGGCCTCGCGCGGGGCGCACTCCTCAGGCGTGCTGGCCCGGATTGCAGACGGCAAGAGCCTGGAAACCGTCCAAGCCGAATTAGACAGCCTTTCGGCACAGCTGCGCCGGGATTTCCCGCGAAACTATCCCGAGGCAAGCAACTTCCGGCTTTTTGCGGAACCCCTGACCGAGAATTTGACCGGGTCGGTCCGACCGGCACTGTTCGTCCTGATGGGCGCAGTCGGTTTCGTCCTGCTGATCGCTTGTGCCAACGTGGCCAACCTGCTCCTTTCCCGAATCACTTCACAAGAAAAGGAATTTGCCATCCGTACGGCTCTTGGCGCACGAGCAGGCCGGCTGGTGAGGCAGATCCTCTCGGAGACCTTTTTGCTCAGCTTGCTGGGCGGGCTGGCAGCCCTGCTGGTGGCCCGGATCGCTTTCGAGGGATTGCTTGTGCTGCACCCTCAAAGCGTCCCCCGATTGAGCGAAGTGAAGCTTGATGGCTCGGTGCTGATGTTCAACATTGCCTTGGTGGCCTTTGCCACTTTGGCTGCCGGACTGATCCCGGCCTTGCGGCTGAGCCGAATCGATTCCCAGCAAAAACTCAAGGACGGAACGCGAAGCAGCGGCGGCCGTTTGAACAGCCGCACCAGGACCGTGCTGGTCGTCAGCCAGATCACTTTGGCCACAGTGCTGCTCATGGGTGCCGGCCTATTGCTGCGCAGCTTCCAACACTTGATCGCCGCCGACCCGGGATTCAGGACCCTGCAGGTGGCCACTGCGCGAGTCACGCTCCCCCGTGATCGATATTCGGATCTGGCGGCTCGGGGACGGTTTTACCGCCAGGTCATCGAGCAGGTCGAGGCCCGGCCAGGAGTGATTTCGGCGGCAGCCATCAACTTGCTTCCCATGGGAGGCTCGACCTCCGATTTTTCCATTCGGGCCGAGGGCTACACACCTGCAAATCCCGATATCCCGGATTTCGTCCAGTACCGCATCGTGACTTCCCGCTATTTCGAAACACTGGGCATACCCATCAGGAGGGGGCGGCCCTTTAATGAACGAGACGGGTCCGACGGCCAGCTTGTGGCCATCTTGAGCGAATCTCTGGCCAAGAAGTTCTGGGGGGATCAAGATCCGATCGGCAAGCGCATCAACAATGGCTCGGAGTCCAAGCCCAATTGGCTGACCGTGGTCGGGGTGGTGGGCGAGGTCCATCATTCAGGTTCGCGGCAAGGCAACATCCCCATTTGGTATCAGCCCATCACACAGGATTGCTGGAGTGACATGAGCCTGGCCGTCCGCTCCGCTGGCGACCCCACACTGGCGATCGGTTCCCTCAAAGCCGCCTTGGCGGAGATCGACCCCTTCCTGCCTCTTTACAATATCCGCCTCATGCCGCAGCTGGTGGCTGAAGTCCTGAGCCAAGACCGTTTCAACGCCAACCTACTGCTGGCCTTTGCCGGATTGGCATTGGGCTTGGCAGCCATCGGCATTTTCGGCGTCATCAGCTATTCCGTCAGCCAGCGGACCCAGGAAATCGGCATCCGCATGGCGCTGGGCGCACACCGGGAACGAATCCTGGGTCAGATCATGCGCGAAGGCTTAAGCATGATCCTGATCGGGTTGGTTGCAGGGCTTGCCGGTGCGTTGCTGCTGACCCGCTTCATGCAGGCACTGCTCTTTGGAGTGGCACCCAGCGATCCTGTGACTTTCGTCTCCATTGCCGTCGTCTTGGTGGCCAGCGGGGTGGCTGCTTGCTTGGGCCCCGCCCGTCGAGCCACCCGAGTCGACCCGATGATCGCCTTGCGCTACGAGTAGAGGGTTAGCCCGGATTTCTCACGGGTTGTCGTCGCGAGGGGCCGCAAGGGCCGGCCTGGCAAGGCGTCGCGAGGGAGGCCCGCACAGGCGTACTGTATGTACGCCGAGCAGGCCGACCGAGCGCAACGCAGTCAGGGCGGATGTTTGCGGTTCCGCAGTAGAAAACCCGTGAGAAATCCGGGTTAGCCCCAATACCGTTCACTTAAGGAGTGCCGGGCGCTGGAAGCCACGTGCCGGGCTTGTCCCGGTCGGGCTGTGTTTAGTAACCCGTCCCGCTTCAAAAACCCTATCGCCACCACGGAGCTTGACTCC
>JANQFM010000266.1 GCA_028277865.1 Acidobacteriota bacterium | reverse complement strand
CCCCGTGCTCTTCAGCCGCATCCTGGAGCACAAGCGCCACAATCCCAACGCCCGCATCGTGGACATCGCCACCCGCCGCACCCCCTCCAGCGATTACGCTGACCTGTATGTCGATTTCATCCCGGGAACCGACTTGGCCCTGGCCAACGGCATCCTCCACCTGCTCTTCAAAAAGAAGCTGATCAGCCAGTCCTTCATTCGCGAGAACGTCATATTCAAACGGGGCATCGAGGATCTCAAGGCCATCGGCTACGGCTGCTTCGGCGATCAGGCCGAGCGCTACACTTTCAAGGACAAGGGACGCGATTCGTCGCTGCAGGAAGTCCGCCAGCTGCTGGAGGAGTACACCCCCTCGCGCGTCTCTCAGATCACCGGAGTGGCCGAGGCCCAGATCGAGGCCTTGGCTGACATCTACGGCGACCCCAACCGGGGCTGCGTCAGCCTGTGGTGCATGGGAGTCAACCAGCACGTGCGCGGCACCTGGATGAACAACCTCCTCAACGACCTGCACCTGGTCACAGGCAAGATCAGTCGTCCAGGCGCCAATCCCTTCAGCTTGACCGGACAGCCTTCGGCCTGCGGAACCGTCCGCGAAGTGGGCACCCTCAGCAACCGCCTGCCCGCCGACATGGTGGTCAACAACCCCGAACACCGCCGCAAGGCCGAGCAGCTCTGGGGTCTCGATGCGGGGACCATCCCCTCCAAGCCGGGCTACCACGCCGTGGACATGTTCCGGGCTCTTTCCCGCGGCGACTTGCGGGCCATCTGGATCCAGACCACCAACCCATGGGTGACCATCCCCAACCTGCAGCGCATCCAGCGCAAGCCGGGCGACGGGCGTTTCGTGGTGGTCAGCGACATCTATCCCACACCCAGCACCCAATTGGCCGACCTGATCCTGCCTTCTGCCGCCTGGGTGGAACGTGAAGGCGTCTTCGGCAACACCGAACGCCGCTCCCAGCAGTGGAATAAACTGGTCGAACCTCCCGGCGAAGCCCGCGAAGACGCCCTGCAGATCATTCAGGTGGCCAAACGGATGGGCATGGAAAACCTCTTCCCCTGGCCCGAAGACAACTGGCACGAAGCCATGTTCGAGGAATACCGCAAGTTCACCCTGGGAACGGGCAAGGATCTGGCCAGCTACCAGCAGCTGCGCGACACTCGGGGCCTTCTGTGGCCGGTGGTGGACGGCAAGGAGACCCGTTACCGCTACGCCGCCGGGCACGATCCCTACGTCAAGAAAGCCAAGGGCGTTCACTTCTACAAGGCCAAGGGCTACGGCGAAAAGGCTGCTTTCTGGTTCCGCCCCTATCATCCGCCCGCTGAGGTGCCCGACGACGAGTACCCCTTCTGGCTGACCACAGGGCGCATCCTGGAGCACTGGCACACCGGCTCCATGACCCGCCGCGTCAAGCAGCTCCACCAGGCGGCCCCCGAAGCCTACGTCGAAGTCAACCGCTCGGACGCCACCGAATTGGGAATCAAGGACGGCGACAAGGTCCGCGTCACCAGCCGGCGGGGCCAAATCGAACTGGCCGCCAAGGTGGACGGCCGCGGCAAGCCTCCCCGGGGACGCCTCTTCATCCCCTTCTTCGACGAGTCCCTGCTGGTCAACCAACTCACCCTGGACGCCATGGACAACATCAGCAAGGAGCCTGACTACAAGAAATGCGCCGTGCGCATCGAGATAGCGGTCTAGAAGCGGATTTCGCGCAAAGCCGCCAAGCCGCAAGGATCAGAAAAGAAAGGGCTTGCGGATTACACGAGGCAAGACCGATGCTCAGCATGACATCTCCTGAAAAACTGTGTTACTCAGCGTTCTTTGCGTCTTTGCGTCTTTGCGCGAAACTTCCGATCCCTTTCCTAATGCTTCTCTTTTCTGCTTCCTGCGGCGGCCCCACCGTCCCCGTTCCCGGTTCAGAGGAGGCCTACAAGACCGCCGCCGCCGAACGCGCCAAGCGCCGCGCCTTCGACGGAGCACCCCCTGTAATCGCCCATGAGCCTCTGGGTGCCGACTGCAGCGCCTGCCACACCATGCAGGGAATCCACATCGACGGCCTGGGTTTCGCGCCACCTTCACCCCATCGCGAAACCGCCGGAATGAGCGCCATCAGCCGCTGCCGCCAATGCCATATTTTCCAGGAGTCGGCCACCGAGTTTGCCGAATCGACCTTCGTCGGCTTTCAGCAGGATTTGCGCCAAGGGCGACGCCTTTTCGACGGTGCTCCTCCCGTGATTCCACACCAGTCTCTTATGCGGGAAAACTGTACCGCCTGCCATTCAGGTCCGGCGGCGCGGGAGGAGGTCCGCACCAGCCATCCGGAGAGAGTTCGCTGTCAGCAGTGTCACGTCGTCCCTTTGACCGCCGAAACTCTGCGGTTGGGTGTTGATGTGGCAGGGGGATCGTGATTTGAGCCCGGTACAGGAGGGTGGCTCAAGCCGGTTCGAGAAGCCCGTTCAGAAACGGGCTGCACCATTGAATCGCCAGCCCCGATACCAGCCCTGAAGGACTGGCCTATCAGCCCTCAGGGCTGGAAGCCCAGTCCTTCAGGGCTGGTAGAGAAGCGGACGATTCATTGGCAGCCCGTTTTTGAACGGGCTTTTCACGGCGGCTTGAGCCACCTTCCGGGCCAGGCTCCGATAACGGTCGCGGCTCATACGGCGACCGCCACCCTCTGGATGCCCACGAACGACAAGGCCTCCGACGAATCGCCCTCGACCTCCAGGCAAAGCTGGATGGCTTCCTGAATGCGGGACATGAGGACGTCCAAAGAATTGGCCTGGGTGTGGCAGCCCCGCAAGGCCGGGACGGAGGCCACATAGTACCCGTCTTCGGCCCGCTCCACGATCGCGTCGAACTCTCGTGTCATGACCTCATTCTACTACAGCGCAGGACAGGGGTCGCGGGCCTGACGAAAGAAGGGGAAAGCCACCGAGGCACAGAGGTCACAGAGGTCCGATGAAGAAGGAGAAGGGAACTCTGCGGCTGGGCAAACGAATCGTGTTTTGAGCCCGGTTCCATAGGGTGGTTCAAGCCGGTTCGAGAAGCCCGTTCAGAAACGGGCCGCAGCATCGAATCGCCCGCCCCGATACCAGCCCTGAAGGACTGGCCTATCGACCCTCAGGGGGAAGGCGCTATTGGAAAAACACAATCTACCGACCGCTATCCTGAACCAATGAGCAAGCCAGGCCAGCGCAACCACCCTGAGATGGAAGAGATTTTTCGGGCCAAAGCACAATGGCATCGGCGTCAGGCCCTTTTGCCAGTCAAGGAAAAAGTCCGCATCCTGCTGGAACTGCAGAAGCAGGACTATCCGCTCCTCAAAAAGCATCGCCGCCTCGAATGGTGGGAGCGTCCCTGGGAAATCGAGCCATGATCCATTTCGAACGAGGAATGTGAATCAGCCCGATCGATTCCGT
>JANQFM010000262.1 GCA_028277865.1 Acidobacteriota bacterium | reverse complement strand
GACGTCCCCGCCTGCCAGCAATTGACGAAGGGGCCGGAGTATTTCCAGGCTCTCTTCCGCCACCTGATGAAACAGTCCGGCAGTCAGCCACAAGGTGCTGACCGCCTGCTCCCTAATCGTGCGGCCCAACTCATGAAGCGAAGGCTGCATCGGCGCCAGCGCCAGCCGTCCGCCGTTGAGCAGGGGCGCCCAGATCTCCAGCGTCGAAGCGTCAAACGAGGCTGGCGCCAGCTGTAAAAAGACCTCTTGCGGCCCAAAGTCGGCAAAATCGCAATTGTGCACCAGCCGCACCACGCTGCGGTGATTCACCGCCACCCCTTTGGGCCGTCCCGTCGACCCCGAGGTGTACATCACATAGGCCAAACTCTTGCCTGAAAACTCTTCTCTGCGCCTCTGCACGTCTCCTCTCTGCGCCCTCTGCGGTTTCTCCCTCCTCTCCTCTCCCCCACTGCTCAGCATCAACCGGCACCCACTGTCCTCGACCATGAACTCCAGGCGCCCCTTCGGATAGGCCAGATCCAACGGCAAATAAGCCCCTCCAGCCTTCAAGACTCCCAAAACGGCCACGATCAGCTCCGGACTTCGCGGCATGAGGATGCCCACGCAGTCCTCAAGGCGGACCCCGGTCCTTCTCAGGTGCCGCGCCAGACGATCGGAACGGTCCTCCAAGGCTGCATAGCTGAGCTGCTCTCCCGGCCCCGCCAGCGCCACCGAATCGGGACTGTCCCCAACAACCTCCTCAAAAAGCCGATGGATCAGGCAAGGCTGGGGAAGAGGTGTCCGGCTGCCCGCCCACTCCAGCAAGCGTTCCCGCTCGGATCGGCTCATCAAGGGCAGCTCAGAAACTCGTTGCTGCGGATTTGCCGCCGCTGCATGCAGGAGGTTAAGGAAGTGGTCCGCCAGGCGGCTGATGGTGGCTTCTTCGTAAAGCTGCCGGTCAAAGGCGACAAAGCCCTCCAGCCCCTGGACGCCTTCCCAAAGATGGACTTCGAGGTCGAATCGGGTGGTATGGGCCAAGGCGGGCAGTTGGTCCACCTTCAGGCCGGCCATTCCGGGGTTGGCGGTGGGAAAGTTCTGCAGCGCCAAGACCGTCTGAAAGATCGGATTGCGGCTCAGATCCCGTTCCGGCTGCAGCTGCTCGACCAGCTTTTCAAAGGGGAGCTCTTGGTGGTCATGGGCCTCCAATACCGTCTGAGCGACCTGTTCGATCAGTTGCGCAAATGTCGGATCCCCTGACAGGTCGGCACGCATGGGCAGGGTGTTGACGAAAAACCCGATCAGCCCTTCCAATTCAGCAGAATTGCGATTGGCCAGCGGCGATCCGACCACGATGTCGCTTTGCCCCGAGTAGCGCGCCATCAGCGCCTGAAAAGCCGCCAGAAGTGTCATGTAAAGCGTCGCGCCCTGGAGTCGGCTGAGAATCAGCAAGTCCTCCGACAGTTCGGACGACAGTTCAAAGTCCACCTGACGGCCCCGAAATTCCTGGACCTCAGGGCGGGGCCGGTCGGTAAACAGCTCCAGCGTGGCCGCGTCCCGCAAACGTTCTTTCCAGTAGGAGAGCAGGTCTTCGAGCACCTCGCCTCTCAGCCAGCGCCTCTGCCAAACTGTAAAGTCGGCGTACTGGATGGGGAGGGGAGGGAGGGTGGGGGCTGGGGAAAGTTCGCGGTTCGCAGTTCGCAGTTCGCAGTTCGCAGCAGAGACGCAAGAGGGAACGAGAAGCGGATCTTTTGGACCCTGGATCTTCTTCCTGATTCCTGATTCCTGATTCCTGCCTCCTCCTGCTTCATTTTGGACTTTGGACTTTGGACTCTCCCTTTCCGAACCGCGAACCGCCACTTCATACAGCTCCGACAACTCGCGTCTGAGCACTCCGATGGACCAGCCGTCTGAGACGATGTGGTGAAGGGTGAGAAGAAGAGTTGTCAGTTGGCAGTTGTCAGTTGTCAGTTCAGGGAGGGAGGCTTCCGCTTCCGAATTCCGCCCCCAGCCCCCAGCCTGAACCAAGATGGAACGGATGACAGGGGCAGTGGTCAGGTCGAAGG
>JANQFM010000027.1 GCA_028277865.1 Acidobacteriota bacterium | reverse complement strand
TCTCTTTACTCAGCGGGCCGTGAAAGTCCTTGTCGAGCTGCAGCATGGGCGCTTGTTCGCAGGCGCCCAGGCAGTCGCTGACCGCTTCCCAGGTTACCCGGCCGTCTTGGCTGGTGGCGCCGCTGGGGACGCCCAGCTTCTTCTCCAAGTGCTCTTGGATCTCGTCGGAGCCGCGCAGCCAGCAGCTCAGGCAGGCGCACAAGCGAATCATGTGCCGCCCTACCGGCTTGCGGTGATAAAGGGTATAGAAAGTCACTACTTGATGGACTTCCACTTCAGGCACTTCCAGCAGCTCGGCCACCGCCGACTCCACGCCCTGGCTGACGTAGCCTTGCTGCTGCTGGGCCACGTGCAGCACAGGCAGCATGGCGGCGCGCTTTTGCGGGTAGCGCCCGATCAGCTCCCGGCAGTGCTGCAGGTTTTCGGGGGTGAACTCGAATTCCCCAGTCGTGGATTCCTCTGTTGCGCTCAACGGTCCAGTTCTCCCGCGATCATGTTGACCGATCCAAAAGTGGGGATGATATCAGCAACCTGATCCCCGACCAAGAGCTTGTCCAGTGCGCCCATGATGGGGAAGCAGGGAGGATGGCAGCGAACCCTCTGGGCGTGGTCGGTACCGTCGCTGACGATGTAAAAGCCCAACTCGCCGTTGGCGCCTTCCACCGGTACGTAGACCTCACCCTTGGGCGGACGGATGCCGTGGCCCTGCATGATGATCTTGAAGTGGTTCATCAGGGCTTCGATATTGGAGTAGACCTGTTCCTTGGGGGGGATCCAGGCCTGGGTCGTCTCAGCGGCGATGCCGGCACGGTGACGCTGCGACGACCCTTCCAAGGTGGGCTCCAAGAGGGCTTCGTTTTGCAGCAGGCCCTGGGTGCGGCCGAACTTTCCCAGATCGGCCATCAGCTCGGGCGAGATGGCGTTGCCATCGGGATCCACGTTGGTGGGGCCTTCGGGCATCTGGTCCAGCGCCTGTTCGACGATGCGGATCGACTGGCGCATCTCCTCCATGCGCACCAGGTAGCGGTCGTAGTTGTCGCCCACCGTCCCCACCGGCACCTCAAAGTCGTACTTTTCATAGCCGAAGTAGGGAGAGGCCTTGCGCACGTCGTAGCCCACCCCGGTGGAACGCAAAAATGGCCCGGTAATGCCGTAGTCGATGGCCATTCGGCTGTCCATCAGCCCTGTCCCCTTCATGCGGTCGTAAAAGATGCGGTTGCGGCTGAGCAGCTGGTCGATCTCCTCGATCACTTCGGAGGTCTTCTTGAGGATGTGGCGGCACTGCTCGTCAAAGCCCGGGGGCAGGTCGGCCTTGACGCCTCCGATGCGGGCGTAGGAGATGGTCAGGCGGGCGCCGGTCACCTGCTCCACCAATTCCCAGATCCATTCGCGGGCCTTGATCATGTACAAAAAGACCGAGAATGCACCCAGTTCCATGGCCGAGGCGCCCACGCAGGTCAAGTGGTCGGAAATGCGGGACAGCTCGCTCATCACCACCCGGATGGACTGGCAGCGTTCCGGGATCTCCAATCCCATCAGGGTCTCGACGCCGATGGCGAAGGCGAAGTTGTTGATCAGGGGTGAGACGTAGTTGAGGCGGTCGGTGTAGGGAAAGCACTGGGTGTAAGTGCCCACCTCGCATTCCTTTTCGAATCCCCGGTGCAAATAGCCGATCTCGACATCGCAGCCCCGGATCATCTCGCCGTCCAGTTCGGCCTTGATCTGGATGACGCCGTGCATGGCCGGATGGGACGGCCCCACATTGAGCAGCATGTTGCGCGTTTCGAGTTCGGGCGCCGGCTCTTCCCGGACCGCTTGATCTTGAACTTCGTTTGCCATCTTCCTTTCCTGCTCGTCCTACTCGCTGGGGCCGATAATGGGCTGACGCTTGTCAAAACGGTAATCCTTGCGCAGCGGATGGCCCTTGAATTCGGGGTACATCAGGATGCGCCTCAGGTCGGGATGCCCGGCAAAGCGGATGCCGAACATGTCGTAAACCTCGCGCTCGTACCAGTTGGCACTGGACCATAGGCTGGCCAGCGAATCCACCTCGGGCGGCTCCCCGCCCACCGGAACCTTGATCCGCACCCGGTGATTGTGCCGCAGAGAGAGGAAGTGGCACACCACTTCAAAGCGGGGACGCCGCTTGAAGTGGTCCACCGCCGTCAAGTCCATCAGGCAGTTGTAGTCCAGCTCAGGATCTTCTTTGAGGAAGCCTGCCGCTTGCTTGTAGGCTTTCTTGGCCAGCGTCACCGTGTCCTGCCCCAGCCGGCTGTGGACCTCGATGATCGAGTCGCCGAACCTCTCTTCCAGCTTGCGAATGGTGATGCTATTGTCTGCCATGGTTTTTCACGCAGAGGCGCAGAGACGCAGGGGAGGCAGAAGAGAAAAGAAATGGAAGTTCGATATCATTTCCGGGCTCTGTGCCCTCCGTGCCTCTGTGGCTGATCTCACGTCAATTCGTGGGGTTGGCTTTGAATCTTTTGCTGCAGCAGCATCAGGCCGTCCAGCACCGTTTCAG
>JANQFM010000147.1 GCA_028277865.1 Acidobacteriota bacterium | reverse complement strand
TCCGCCTCCAGCTCCTGCTTGCCGGGATGATCCGACCCCATGGCCGTGATGTGAAGTCCCGGATGCAGCATGCCGGCCTCAATGAGGGGCGATCGAGAGGGGGTGGCGGTCACCACGCACTGGCTCTCCGAGATCACCTCGGCGACACTTGCCGCCGAACTCGCCTCGACGCCCAATTCCAGGCCCAAGCGATGGGAGAATTCTTGGGCTTTGCCGGAATCGCGCCCGAAGACGCATAGCCGCTTGAAATCGCGTACCAACTTGAGCGCCTTCAGCTGATAGCCGGCTTGGGCGCCAGTACCGATCACGCCTGCAGTGGCGACGACTTCAGGTGCCAGCCAGCGGGCTGCCACCGCCCCTGCCAAGGCCGTTCGCAGATCGGTCAAGTAGCCGTTGTCGAGAAGCACTGCCTCGCAGAATCCCGTTCGGGAGCTGAGAACGGCCATCAGCCCGGATCCGCTGGGCAGCCCCTGCCCAGGGTTGTCGAAGAAGCCGGAGGCGATCTTGACGGCAAACTGGGGCTTGCCCGTGACGTAAGCCGCCTTGACGTCCAATTCGCCAGCCGGATCGGTGGTTTCCAAGTGCAAGGGTGGGGGAAGCTGGGCCCGACCGCAACTGATCCAACCGAAGGCCTTCTCCACTGCGGCCAGGGCATCCTGATCGAGATGAACGCAGCCTTCCAGCTCCTGCTGGGTCAGGATCGTGATGGGCATCGACATAAGCGTCTGTTCAAACAGGATTTGCGGCTCTTGTGACCCACGGTCAGACCATCCTAGGAGCCCCTCTCCGATCTGAGGGGCCTTCTGCCCAGGTCGGAAAGGTCGTTGTAGACTGTGGCCCGAGAAACGCCCAGCACATTGGCGGCATAGCTGGCGGCATTCTTGGCCTTGAAGGCGCCCGCCTCTTGCAAGGCCTGTACCAAGTAGGCTCTTTCTTGGCGCGTCAGGGCCTCCAGATTGCGGTTCCTTTCCTGAAGGTACTGCTGGACGAAGGTGTGAATCCGCTCCTGCCAATCGTCTTCGAAGCAAGAATCCAGGGTGCCGGAATCCTGTTGCTTCAGCGACAGCAGCGGCCTCAAGATCCCCTCGACTTGCTCCAGGGCACTGACGTCCAGATTGATGCAGATCAGCCCCACGGCCTCTCCCTTTTCGTCGCGGAGCAAAGCGCTGACATATTTGAGCCTCCGGCCGTCAATCCCTCGGCGCTGAAAAGGTCCATGGACGGCAGGCCCCTTGCGAAGCCCTTCCCCATCAGCGATATAAGAGTCATCGCCGACCCGCCGTTGAGAGAAATTGTTGAAGATGGCGACCAAACGGTTTTCTTGAATATCGTGAAGCACCACCTCCGCCAGAGGGTGAAGGAGCTTGGCGATGGCTTGGGCAATCGGTTCGAAACGACTGAGATCGGCCATTATTGGCTCCAGGTTTCCAGATGATTCTGTCTAAAATTGACAATCTAGTCTAATAAGGATAGGCTGTCAAGTCTCAGGACCGCGCCAAGGCGCCAGGAAGGAGGCGCAGTTTATGCACATCGAAGAGTTCAAGCTAGAACGCCTGCAGTCGCTGTGGGAGAACCGGGTCGACAACAATCTCACCGAGAGCGGGGTTCATCCCTACACCTTGAAGGAATTGCTCAGCGCCGACGAGATCGAGGCCCTGCTTCAGGTGCGGCTGGGCTACGGCTGGACCAACGGAGAGCCTTCACTGCGGCGCACCATCGCCTCTTATTATCCTGGCACCAGCGAGGAAAACGTCCTCATCACCAGCGGATCAGCCGAGGCCAACTTTCTGGCCATGTGGACCTTGCTCGAGCCGGGCGACGAAATCGTCCTGATGCTCCCCAACTACATGCAGATCTGGGGCATCGCCCGTTTTCTGGACGTCAAGATCAAGCCTTGGCGGCTGCGCGAGGAACTGGGTTGGGCACCCGACCTGAAGGAACTCGATGACCTGCTGACAGCCAAGACCCGTTTGATCGCCATCTGCAATCCCAACAATCCCACCGGTGCAGTCCTGACGCCGACCGCCATGGAATCGGTCGTCGAATCGGCCAACCGTTGCGGTGCAATCGTCTATGCCGATGAAGTCTACAAAGG
>JANQFM010000009.1 GCA_028277865.1 Acidobacteriota bacterium | reverse complement strand
GTTGCGGGCGGCCATGCTGTCCAGTTCCCGCTCGATGGCCTCCAGCCCGGCCAGGGACAGCTTGCCGGCCCGGGTGGGATAGTTGCAGAAGGCGCAGCTGAAAGCGCAGCTGCGGGCCGTGCGGGTCTGCAAAGTGGGGCCTAGGTCCATTTCAGAAAGCCCCTTCCAGTCGATGTAGTTTTCGTCCATCGAATTGTTTTCGGGGCTTGCGGCGGTGGTTCGGTAGGCGCCGTTTTCCCGGTAGACCAAGTTGGGGACCGAGCTCAGGTCTCCGCCGTCGCCCAGGGCGGCGACGATTTCAGAGAGGGCGAGCTCTCCCTGGCCTTCGATCACGTAGATGTCGGCGCCCATGTCGTCCAAGGCTGCTTCGAGATCCCGCCCCCGGTAGTTGCGTGCGTGGTTTGACACCAGAGGGCCGCCCACCACGATCTTCACGTCCTGGTCGTGCTGGCGGATGAACTGGACCATGTCGTTGACCGGAAAGTTGACCACGTAAAGTGTGGTGGTGATGGCGATGCAACGCGGCTTGCGCTCCAGGCAGCGCAAAAGCCGGTCTTTTTCGTCCTGGAAGAGGTTGACGATCTGCACGCCGAAGCCTTTGCGGCGAAGGTAATTGGCCAGGTAGGAGGCTGCCAGATTGGGAATGGCGCCTGAGCGGAAGGGCTGAAATCCCTGAGATTCCGGCTTGGCCAGGCCAATGATGTGATTGAGCAGGTCGGCATAGTTGTACTTGTGCCCGTCCAGCTCCACAAAACTGAACTTCAGGTCGCGATAGGCTTCAGAGTCGACGCCGTGGCCGCACAGGATCTTCTCGTAGCGCTCAAATGGCAGTTCGTTGTATCCGATGACGACACAATCCAAGTTGCTTTGCATGCTTCAGATCCTTTCCTCCAACAGAGCCTCCGCTGCTTCCCGTCCCTGCGAGGCTGGCTTGCCTTCGGGTTGCCGACGCTGGGAACGGTTTGAGCCGCTCAGCAGGAGCCAAGCAATTTCGGGCTTGTGGCCTTCCAGGAAAGACCAGTAGCGTGAGCCGCGTCCGAGGGGAAAGCTGTCGGCAGCAGGCTTATCTGCGGCTGTGACGACGCTCATGGACACTCCTCAGCAATCTTTTGAGAATCCTGCCACTGGGGGTTATGTTCGACCGGACGGCGACTGGCCGGCCAAGCCTCTGTGCACCATCTCATTTCCCGCTCCCTGCCAAAGCGGATCGTGCCGCTGTTCAGATCGTGATAAGCAAAGCGCCCCTCGGCTCCCGCTGCCAGCCCGCCTGACTCAGGCAAAAGCCGGCCCACAGGCAACGGCCGGCCCGCCGATTTTCAAACTAGGCGGAAATGGCCAACAGGAGCTTGCGGGTGCCGTAGTAAGGCTTCCTTCCATGGGCGACCCAGAGGTTGTCCAGGGCCAAAATGTCGCCCGGCTGCCAGAAGAAGATCTTCTCTTCCTTGAACCAGCAACGCCGAATGTGCCCCACGACCTCGTCAGGGATCTCTGTGCCGTCCCCGTAGTAGGTGCCGGTGGGATAAGCCGACGCCTCGAGCCCATCGGCAATGAGCCCGGTTCGGATCCAGCGGGTCCGGTGACTCAGGTGTATCTGGTTGATCCAGCACCATTGTTGCGTCGCGGGGTGGATGACAGCCGCATCACGGACTTCCGAGAGCTTCAGGCCTTGTTCGCCGTACCACTCGTAGTCCATTCCCTGCTCCTTGCAGACCGACTCGACCACCGACCGGTCGCTGGTCCCGAAGGAATCCTGCCAGCTCTGAAGGTACTTGGTGGTCGTCTGATCCAGGTGGCGGACATACATGATGCCCTTGCGGAGGAACTCTTCACGGATTTCCGGATCAATTCTCCGGAAGACCTTGTGGGAGTCGCCGATCGGCGTCTCGCCGCCGTCCAGGGCAGCGATGCAGCAGCAAAACAGCAGGCGCCGCGGCGGAGAGGACTTGTATGTGGCTTCGTTGTGCAAGTCCAGCACGTGGTGCGGCTCCAGGCGCGAGGATTCGTAAATGCGCCCGCGCACGGTCTTGCGGCGGCTGTTGCCGGCCAGGTCATCATGCAACGGAATCGACAAGTATCGCAGGGCTTTGTCGAAGTCCTTGGAGTCCCGGATCGGCAGGCCCCGCAATAAGACAGCGCCGTGCTGCGCCAACCTCTTTTCAAGCCAGGCGCCCATCGAGCTCGATACCAGTTTCCGGGCATCAGGGCGATGGGCGGTTTGAAGATGACAGACCCAAGGCAAGTCGGGGCTGTCGGAAAAAAAGCCTTCATCGCAAAGGTAGACCGGCCCTTCGAAAAGCCGGACCCCTTCCCCTGCCCCTTCTTCTTGAGGAGCATGCAGAGCTTGGTGTCCCATCCTTCGAACCTCCCGAATCTTGCGGATTCATGAGCGAGCTCTGCCCTTTGGAATGACCGGTTTCTGCAGGCGACTGCAATTTCTGGAAATAAGACCGCAATCATCCAAATGCAGGCTGTTGAAGCATGAAACCCAATATACTGTGATTCGTCATTAGATATCAAGAACTACAGGGAGAATTCATAAGAAGCAGCCCTTTTTCGGGAGAGGCTCGTGCTGATTGGCAGGCTCCCCCATCGTCGAGCCTGCTAACCCGTCCGGCCACCACCGGGCCCGTCCCGGTGGTGCCATGATTGACAGCTAGCCTGCTTCAGCGGGCTTTCCCGGAAGGCATTCATGCCTGGAGGGTTGCTAGGCCAGTCCTTTTCAGGGCTGGTAATCGGCCCCGGGCAAGATGGAAGAGCCCGTTTGATCGAACGGGCTTCCGGCAGCCGGCTTTAACCCCCTGGACGTTGCTGCCCAAGTCCTGTTGAGCGAGCCGGAGACATGGCTGAAGCCCAGAGAAAAGCCCGTTGAAGAACGGGCTCGCATCTGCCTTGTGCGCTCAGTCCACAGCCCTGAAGGACTGGGCTAACAACCCGAAAGGCTGAAGGCTTTCGGGCAACCTGCTGAAGCAGGTGAAGACGCCATTCCCCTTTTCTGCAACTGGAAGGAAACACAATAATTAGAAGCTTTTGTCAAGGCGGACGTCCAGCCCAAGTTGACTTGCCTTTCTACGGCCTGTAGAATTGCTGCCATGAAGGTCACCTTTCGCCCTTCGCTTCAGGGGGTAGCGCAGTTTTTGGGAGAGTTGGAAAGCCGCATCATGGAGGAGTTGTGGCGCACTTCGGGCTGCACGGCCCGCGATATCCGAACACAGCTTTCACAGCGGCGCAACATCGCCGCCACGACAGTTTTGACCGTACTGGACCGGCTGGCCAAGAAAGGATTGGTGGACCGCCGTAAACAAGGCGGCGCCTATGTGTTTTTCCCGACCGTCTCCCAGCAGGAATTCGACGAAATGGTGACCCGCAATGTCCTGGAGGGGCTGCTGGATAAAAGCTCTCGGCCCATTTTGAGCACCTTCGTGGACCTGCTGTCCGGCGACGACGAACTTCTTCAGGAATTGGAGGAACTGGTAAGGCGGAAGCGGCAATGAACCTGTTTTATCTGGCCATTTCATCCTTTTTGCTGGGCTTTGCCTCTGCCTGGCTGGCGGCCCTTCTCCAGCTTCCCCTCAGCCACGCTATGGCACGTGCAAGCCGGGTCCGCGTTTCGAGCCGCTTCTGGTTCGCCTGGGGGATGCTCCCCCCGGTCTGGGGCGCATCGGTCGCACTGTTCGTGGTCGCCTTCGGGGTTTTTAGCGGAATGGGATGGTTGGATGATCATTGCCCGATGCATCCGGGGCATCCGCATCTGTGCTTGAGCCACATTCTTGAAAGCCCTCCGGGCGGAGTACCTTTTTGGACCCTGTTGGGACTGGCCTGGCTGGGTGCCATCCGGGGATGCTGGCGGACCACAGGCTTGCTGGTAGCAACACGGCGTTGGGTCGCCGGGGCCACTGCAGCCATAGCAGCCGGACGCCAAGTCTTCAGGGTGGCGGGATCGATTCCGTTCGCCTTCACGGCCGGGCTCTGGTCTCCCAGGATTTACTGGACCCGAAGGGCGATGGAGTTGTTGCGGGGTGAAGAGAGGCAGATCGTGCTGATTCACGAAGGGGAGCATCAGCGCCGACGGGATCCGTTGCGTGTCTTGCTGCTGGAGTGGCGGCGGGCCTGGCTGCCGGGCGGCCAACAAGTGCTGAGGCAGTGGGAACGCCAGGCGGAGATCGAATGCGACCGGGCCTGCATCAGGAAAGGCTTTGACCCAAGCAAAGTGGCCTCCACCATTCTCAAGCTGCAAAAAGCTGTGGCCGGCCGCCAGCGGCCAAACCTCTCGCTGGCCTACGCCCGCCACGACCTTTCAGGCCTTCGCCTGCGCATCGAGGCGCTCTTCGAACAGCCCAAGAGGAGCCTCGGCATGGCACCCGTGTGCTTTCTGCTTTTCTTGACGTTGACTTTGCTGGTCAGCCGGGTCGGTCAGGCGCATCACCTGCTGGAAACCGCCCTGGGATGGCTGAGGTGAGCCTTTCCAGTGGCAAAGCCGCATTGCAGTGCAGCCACCGGAATGGGGACGACTTTTGCGACACAAATGAAAGGGAGGGACTATTCATGAGGGTGTTTGCAGTACTTGCTCTGATCTTGTGTGCCTCGGCAGCTTTGCTGGGGCATGACATGTGGCTGGAAGCGGAGCGCTTCCTGGTGCCCACGGATGAGGAGATCCTGCTCCGCAATGGCAATGGCACCATCTACGTCCGCTCGGAAAACGCCGTTGCCCCCGATCGGGTCGCCCGACTCGTGGCAGTGGGACCCGGAGGGGACGCGGTCCAGACGGGAAAGCCGTTCGTGGACGGCGACTGGCTGGCCTTCCGGCTCAAGACCGGCCGGCCGGGCAACTACTGGGTGGGGCTGGCCACCCGTCCCCGTGTCCTGAAGATGTCGGCAGAGGACTTCAACGGCTACCTGGAGCACGACGGCTTGCCCCACGTGCTGGCCGATCGGCGGAAAAAAGGGATTGCCGACAGGGCCGAAGCCGAAAGCTACAGCAAATACGTCAAGGCCTATCTGCAGGCCGGCCAGCAAACGGGATCCAACCACAGCCGTCCACTGGGCCTGAAGATCGAGATGGTGCCCTTGCACAATCCCTACCGGCTTGAGCCCGGCCGTGAGCTGCCCGTCCAGGTGCTTTTCGAGGGACTTCCACTGGAGGGTTTCCTGATTCACTCCGGGCGCGCCGGCCAGAAGGAAAAAGGCCAGGGGCACTACACCGATCGCCAGGGTCGGGCCTCGATCCCCATTGACGCTGCGGGACGCTGGTACCTGCGAGGAATCCATATCTTCGAAGTCGAGGGGCAGGAGCACAGCTACGAGAGCTACTGGGCCACTTTGACCTTCGAAGTCAAGGGAGCAGGCCGATGATTTGCGCCCCGCGCGTTTGGGGCAGCCTGACCGCTTTCCTGCAAGTGCCTGTCCTGGCAGTGACTGCTGCCGCTCAGACAATCCCTCAAACGCTTTCCCTGGACGCAGCCAAGCGGATGTTCCTGGAGCGCAACCCGTCGGTAGAGGCCGCCAGGCAGCAGATCGAAGAGGCCCGCGGCTTCATGGTTCAAGCGGGGCGCCCGCCCAATCCAACCCTCAATTTCAGCCAGGAGGGCTTTCCGCTGGGCCGTAGGGAGGCGGGCTACGATGACCAGGAATTCCTCTTCTGGGCATCGCAGAAGCTGGAGCTGGGAGGCAAGCGCAGCCGACGCCGGCAACGAGCAGCCCAAGCGCTGGCAGTGCAGGAGGCGGAATTCGCAGACTGGCTGCGCCGGGGCAAGTCCCGGGTGGCACGCGCCTTCGTGCAGGTGCACCACCTGCAGGGCCAGCAGCGTCTGGCCGCCTCATTGCTGGAACGCTACGGACGACTGAGCCGAATACACCGGCAGCGCCTGCAGCAAGGGGACGTTTCAGGGCTGTCGCACCTCAAGGTCCAAGCAGAGGAAATCCGATACCGTGCAGCCCTGGCCCGCTTCGAAACGGCTTTGGCCCAAGCCTGGAGCGACTTGGCCTCTCTGCTCAACTGGCCGGGCGGCGCAGCGCCTGCCCTTCAAACGCCCCCTGCACTGCGGCCTTCTTTGGACTCCTTGGAAAGCCTGATGCAAATAGCCTTGCAGACACGCCCCGACATTCAGGCAGCGCGGGCGGCGCTGGCGCGGGCTCGGGCCGGACTGGCCTTGCAGAAAGCCCAAGCGGTTCCCGACCTGACCCTGGGGGGCGGCTTCAAGCGGGACTTCGGTCAGAACTCCTTCTATGTCGGCCTGCAGCTGCCTCTGCCGCTGTTCGACCGAAAAACGGGGGCCGTGACCGCAGCCCAGGCCAGGACGGAAGCGGCCCGCAAGGATCTGCAGTGGCTGCAAATCCGGGTGCGGCGGCAGGTCGAGGAAGCCTGGCGGCGCTTCGAGTCGCAGCGTGAAGCCGTCGACAGGCTGGGTCCGTCCGTAGCCGAACGGCTGGAGCGGATCGTCGAAGTCACCCAGCTTTCCTACCAGGAGGGAGAAGCCGAGCTGCTGGAATTGCTGGATGCCATGCGCGTCGAGCTGGAGGCCTCTTTGAGCTTGCAGGAATTGGCGATGCAGGCCCATCTGTCGCGCATCGATCTGGAGGCAGCGACAGGGATGGAGATCAATTGAAAGCGAGTTGAGGGATGCAACTACGAGAAGGGGGATTTCACGCAGAGGCGCAGAGGCGCAGAGAGGCAGGGGAGAGGCAGAATGGCAGAGCCAGGTTTCGCGTATTTTTAGCGCTGGCTGCGGTGGCTTGGCTTTTCGGCTGTCACTCCCATCCGCACGACGATGCCCAGCCGGTCGTTGGCGAGGAAGAGAGCATCGCCGACACGGTCTGGAACGAGCGGTTCGAGCTGTTTATGGAGTATCCGCCGATTCGGGTCGGGGAACCGGTAGACTTTTTGGCGCATCTGACCGACCTGCCCGGTCGGGGTCCCGTGACTGAAGGGCCGGTGGACTTCCGCTTTTCGCGGCAGGGTCGAGAGGTTCAGGCAGTCAGCGCCGCTGGGCCGCTGCGCCCGGGAATCTTCCGGGTTGAAGCCCGCTTCGATTCCTCCGGTCCGTTGGACTTGGTGATCGAGGTGCGGGGCGGAGCGCAGCAGGGCCATATCCAGGCCTCGCCCCTGACCGTTTTTGAAACCGCAGAGGAACTGCCTCAGCCGGAAGAGACGTCGACCGGGCAAGCCGAAATCACCTTTCTCAAGGAGCAGCAGTGGACGCTTCCCTTTGACACCGCCGAGGCTGCAGTGCGAAGGCTTTCCGAGACAGTGAGCGCAGCGGCCGAGGTCATTCCCGTCAGCGGGCGCGACATCCAGCTCCGCTCGTCGACCGAGGGAGTCTACAGGGCGTCTCCCGCCGGTTCACCCCGCCTGGCGCAAAAGGTGAAGCGGGGGCAACTGCTGGGCTGGATCGAATTGACGCCCGACCGCCGCAGCGGCATCGGCGGCAGCCAGATTCAGGCCGGCCTGTCGCTGTTGCAGATGCAACGGGAGATCGCCCAGGCCGAGGCTGCTGCAGCTCAGGAAAAGCAGCGCCTGGAGCAGGCAAAGCGCCGACTGCAGCGCCTGGAACGGCTGCTGGCCGTGGAAGCCGTGCCGCCCAGGCGGGTCGAAGAGGCGCGAAGCGAGGTTGCCGTCCGGCAGGCGGCCCTGCAGGCCGCCCGGCAAGTCCGAAACCTGCTGGAAGGACAGCAGGAGCAGATCGGCGCCCGGAGCCGGGACGTACAGCAGCTAGGGCAAAGGATTCCCCTTCACTCCCCCATCGGCGGCAGGGTTGCCGGGGTCTGGACGACGGACGGAGCGGTGGTGGATCCCCGCCAGCCCCTCCTGCGCATCCTCGACCTGCAAGAGGTGTGGATCCGGGCCCAAGTGGTGGAGTCCCAAAGCCACCGCCTGGGCAATCTGGAGGGAGCGGCCTTGGAGCTTGCAGGGCGGCAACAGCCCCTGCCGATCGCCCCGCAGGACTTGGTTTCGGTGGGCAGTGTGGTCGATCCGGCCAGCCGCACCGTTCCCGTCCTTTGGGAGGCGGCCAACCCCGACGGGCTGCTCAAGGCCGGCATGCTGGGCCAGATCCACATGCGGACCGGCGCCGAGGTGCCAGTGTTGGCCGTCCCGTCATCCGCAGTGCTGGTTGAGGACAACAAGTCGGTCCTCTACCTGCAGCTGGAGGGCGAGTCGTTCAGCCGCCGCATTGTTACAACCGGGATGCGGGACCGGGGTTGGGTGCAGATCGTACAAGGGCTGGAGGAGGGAGAGCGTGTGGTGGTCAAAGGCGCCTACGAAGTTGCCCTGGCCGCCCGCGCCGGAGATTCCGGTGCTGCTCACGGTCACGTTCATTGAGGTTTCACGCAGAGGCGCAGAGCCGCAGAGAGAAGCAGAGAGCCAGAGGGGATTGAAGGAGTCACATAGGGGATGATCCCCTCTCCTTCTCCTCTGTCTCCTCTGCGCCTCTGCGTGAGGTTCTTCCCTATGCTCGATGCTCTGATTCGATGGTCGCTGCACAACAGGCTGGTGCTCTTGCCGTTGGCCGCACTCTCGTTGGCAGCCGGGTTGTACGTTGCCCTGCGCCTGCCCATCGATGTCTTCCCCGATCTGACTGCGCCCACCGTCACCGTGCTGGCCGAGGCCCACAATATGGCGCCCGAAGAGGTGGAGACGCTGGTCACCTTTCCCATCGAGAGCGCCGTCAACGGCGCCACTTCGGTGCGGCGGGTGCGTTCCGTGTCGGGAATCGGAATCTCCATCGTGTGGGTCGAGTTCGATTGGGGAACCGACATCTACCGGGCCCGCCAGATCGTCTCTGAAAAGCTGCAGCTGGCAGTCAACAGCCTGCCCGCCGAAGCCTCTTCGCCCGTCATGGCGCCCATCTCCTCCATTATGGGCGAGATCCTGCTCATCGCCGTCAGCGGGCCGTCCGACAGGCTCATGGAGATGCGCACCCTGGCCGACTGGACCCTGCGGCGGCGACTATTGTCGTTGGCCGGCGTTTCGCAGGTGGTGCCTATCGGAGGCCAAGTACGCCAGTACCAGGTGCTGCTGCAATCCGAGCGCCTGCGCCACCATGGGGTCACCTTGCAGGAAGCCCTGGCCGCTGCTCAAAGCGCCAGCCGCAACTCTTCAGGAGGCTTTTTTGTCCAATCGGGTCGCGAGTACCTGGTGCGCGGACTGGGCCGGGCGGGCCACCTGCAGGCACTGCGCGAGACACCTGTGCCGGCCGGCCAGCCTCCAGCAGTGACGCTGGGCCAGGTCGCCGAGGTGCAAATCGGCGCAAAGCCGCGGCGGGGCGCTGCTTCTGTCAACGGTCGTCAGGCGGTGATCCTTTCGGTCCAAAAACAGCCCGGTGCAGACACCCTGGAATTGACGTCCCGCATCGACCAAGTACTCGATGAAGTGCAAGCCTCTCTCCCGCAAGGGCTTTCCCTCGAACGCCAGATCTTCCGCCAGTCCGAATTCATCCAAACAGCTGTGCGCAATGTCCTCGTAGCGCTGCGCGACGGCGCCCTTCTGGTCATCCTCATCCTGTTCCTCTTCTTGCTCAGCTGGCGCACCACACTCATCTCGGTGCTGGCCATTCCTCTGTCACTGATTTTCACCATCTTCATCTTTCGAGTGCTGGGCATCAGCATCAACACCATGACCTTGGGCGGCATGGCCATCGCCATCGGCGCCTTGGTGGACGATGCCATCATCGACGTCGAAAACGTTTTCCGCCGACTGCGCTCCAACCTGCGGCTCAAGGCAAAGCAGCGCCGGCCCGTCCTGCAAGTCGTTTTCGAAGCCTCCAGCGAAGTCCGCTACCCCATCCTCTTCGCCACTTTCATCGTCATCATCGTTTTTATTCCCGTCTTCGCCCTGGGAGGCTTGGAAGGACGGATGCTGCGCCCTTTGGGGATTTCCTACGTGGTCTCCATCTTCGCCTCCCTGCTGGTGGCCCTGACCATCACCCCGGCCCTGTGCTCTTACCTGCTGCCCCGCTCGCCGGCCCTGCAAAGCGGCAAGGAAAGCTGGGTGATCCGCAAGCTGGAGGCCCTTTACGCCCCTTGCCTGGATTTCTCGCTCAAACGGCCCTGGCTGGTGATCGCCTTTTCGGGACTGCTGGCAGTTGCCGCCCTGGCCTCAGTGCCCTTTTTGGGGACCTCTTTCCTGCCCGAATTCAATGAAGGGACACTCACCGTCACCATGGCCACCTTGCCCGGCACCTCGCTGGCCCAGTCCGACCGCTTGGGGCGCCGCGCCGAAGAGATCCTGCTCACAGCGCCCGAAGTCGCTTCGACCGCACGGCGTACCGGACGCGCCGAGCTGGACGAACACGCTCAGGAGGTGTACGGCGCTGAGATCGATGTCCGCCTGGATCCTTCACAGCGCCGCCCCCCCGAATTCCTGGACGGCTTGCGCAACCAGCTGGCACTGCTGCCGGGAACCCAGATCAGCATCGGGCAGCCCATCAGCCACCGCATCGACCACATGCTTTCGGGAACCAGGGCTGCTGTGGCCGTCAAGCTCTTCGGCCCCGACCTGCTCACCTTGCGCAGCCTGGCCGAGCAGATCCGGCAGGTGATGGAAGCGGTCGAGGGAGTGGCCGACCTTCAGGTGGAGCAGCAGGCCCACGTCCCCCAGGCCCAGATCCGTTTTGACCGCCAGGCCTTGAGGCGCCACGGCGTCCTGCTGGAGGCAGCTCAAAGGGCCGTGGACGTAGGGCTGAACGGAGAGGTCGCCGGGCAGATTCTGGAAGATCAGAAGGCTTTCGACCTGGTCGTCCGCTTCCATGATTCCTTCCGTAAGGACAGCGATTCCATCAAGAGCTTGAGGGTCCCGGGCGCAAATGGAGTTTCGGTCCCCCTGTCGGAGTTGGCCGAAATCCGCCTCGACTCCGGCCCCAACCGGATCAGCCGTGAGAACACCCAGCGCAAGATCGTCATCCAGTGCAACGTCTCAGGACGCGACCTGGGCGGTACCGTCAATGACATCCAGAGCGCTGTCGCCTCCCAGGTTTCCCTGCCCGAGGGCTATCACATCGTCTACGGAGGGCAGTTCGAAAGCGAGCAGCAAGCCCGACGGATGCTGGCAATCCTGTCGGCAGCCGCCATTCTCCTCATCTACTTCCTGCTTTACCTGGCCTTCCTAAACTTCCGCTTGGCGGGGCTGATGATGGCCAACCTTCCTCTGGCGCTGATCGGAGGCGTGGCAGCGGTCTTTGCGGGAGGCGGAGTGCTGAGCGTGGCTTCGCTGGTCGGCTTCATCACCCTGCTGGGAATCGCCACCCGCAACGGAATCCTGCTCGTATCACGCTACGAGAGCCTCATCCGGCAGGGGCACAGCCTGGGCCAAGCCGTCCGGCAAGGCTCGGCTGAACGGCTCAGCCCCATCCTGATGACCGCCCTCACGGCAGGCCTGGCGCTCATCCCCCTGGCTTTGGCCGGAGATCAGCCGGGCAACGAAATCCAGTCTCCGCTGGCCATGGTGGTGCTGGGCGGCCTGCTCACGTCGACATTCCTCAACATGATCGTGCTGCCCTCCCTTTGCATCCGCTTTTATCCTCCTGTCGGGAAGCGCTCGGCCAGCATTCAGCAGGGCATTTCTTACAAATCGAAATAGTGATGAAGTTTGAAAGGAGCGTGCCGATTCCTTGGGCAACAGGCCTGTTGCATTGCTGCATCCCGATGAAGGCGAAGACCCTCGAAAGCCGGACTGTCATTCGGGGAATCGGAAGCTCTCATCGATCTTGGCCGGGGGTTTTTCAGCGGAGTCAAGCTCAAGGCACGACCCCATTTGGACTCGGAACCCCGCAATGTTTTCAGATATGGTGATTAGTGAGCAGCAGAGGGGACAGGACGGCGACAACTTCAGGAAAGACGCCATGAAGAGCACGACCAAGAGGGTCCTCCCAACTGTATTTGCAGTCTTGCTGGCCGTTGCAGCCATCGGCTGCGCGAAACCTCGGCGCCCGACTCCCCAGCCGCTCGACGACCGATCCTTGCGACCGCAATACGGCACTGACGAGGACCGGGCAGCTCTTTTTGATTTCTTGCTTGAAGCCACCCTGCAAAGAGAGGCTCTTTCTCCCATCAAGCAGCAACACCTGCAAATCGATGTCGAAACGGAAATGAGGAAGTTCCGGGACGATCTGATCTCTGCGGACAGCAGTGAGAGCCTGCTCTATGCACTCATCAAGATCAGCAATGCCCGCAGGGACAGGCACCTCAGCGTCCAACCGGTAGACGGAGGCATTTGGCCTGCCCGCTGGGGCGCCGGCCAACTTCCCCGCACGCTGCAGGCGCCTTTGAGGTTTGCCGTGGATTACGGCCAATCGCCGCCAGATCTCTTCGTGGGGGATTACGCCAGGAATCTCAGCGACTTTTCCGAATCGGCAGACGTTCAATGCGGGGATCGGCTTGTGAAGGTGAACGGGCGGCCATTGCGCGCCTTTGCCCAGGAAATCGAGCCCTACATCCGCTACTCGACCCGAGCGGCCTTTTGGTGGGAGTTGGCCGAAATGGCCTCCATGCGGCACTTCAGCATACCGCCGCGCTTTTACCGCCTGAAGATCACCTATGTGCTGGAGCGCAAAGACGGCAGCCGATACAATCTGAAGCTGCCTTACCTGGATCCTGACTCAATCAAATGGACCCAGCCGGACCGGCCCCGCTACAAGGGATTCCGGCTGCTTCAGGAACGCGATTCCTTCGACTTTTACCGGCACCGCAGTCAAGCGGTGATCCTGTTGGACTGGCATGGATTCGGATCCCGGCTCCTTGAAGACATCGATTGGCTAGCCGCACACGCCCTCCAGGAGGGACTGCTTTCTCACGGGGTAATCTTGGATGCCACCCGGAGCGGGGGCGGCACCCGCGGGGCATATGCTTTGCAGAGGCTCTCACCCAAGCCCTTCAAGACAACATTCGGCAACCTGCGCCTGAGCGGCATTACCCCTCAGTTCGTTGCCGAGCGGCTGCAGCTGCATCGATCGCAACAAGAGCTGGAGGTCGAGGCTCACCCTTCCTTGGACGATGGATCCCGCCTGGCGGAATGGCTCGAAAACGACGTCATGCGGGAATATCGGGAAGGCCGGGACTACTCGGGCAACGTGCCCTTCAAGCTCATTCATGCCTCCAAGGACTCTGACGGTGTCTTGCAGCCTGCCGAAACCCACTTCCAGGGTCCGCTGGTCTGCCTTTTCAGCCCGCACGGCGGCTCTCACCTCGACCAGTTCGCTGCCATCATCGCTGACAACAAACTAGGCTACAGCATCGGCATGGCAACCGCAGGTTACAGCAATACTTGGGAGTGGCAGGAGATATTGGTCTTTCCCTCCAGCCGTCAGGAGGTCGTCCGATACATGTGGTCCATCGGCCAAACCATCCGTCCCAATGGCGAAGTCCTGGAAGGGAACCCGGCGCAGGTGGACGAGTTCGTTGCACAGACACGGGAGAATTACCTGGTCTACCGGGATCTGTTGGTCCAACGAGCCCTGAAACACATGAGACCGCAGTAGCAACTAGCGAGGCAGCGCCTCAGACCGACCGCAGAAGGGTTTCGGGTTCCAGGTTCCGGGTTCCGGGTTTTCGGGATTCGGACTCTGGAATCCGGAACCTGGGACCTGGAGCCCGGAACCCGGAACCCCTGACCGCCGCCGGACCCCTCGCAGCCA
>JANQFM010000129.1 GCA_028277865.1 Acidobacteriota bacterium | reverse complement strand
CACATGCCATCAAGCCTGGCAAAACGCCACCGTCGGGCCCGCCCCGAAGGAGGGGAGGGGATGCGCAATTGTTTGGCTCCACCGGTTCTAGCTTTCCAGTCGTGGGCTCCGCCGGGGCAAGCCCGGCGGCGGCCCGGTGAAGCTACTCGATTCGATTCCTCCCACGGGTTAACCGAATGCTTACCCTCTGCCCACTGCCAGCATTCCAACAAGAATCTTTGCATCTCTTCTTTGCGACTTTGCGGCTTGGCGTGATACTCCCCATTTCCTTCTTCATTCGCTAACCAGCCAGGATCGAGCAAAGCCGTTCGGAGTCGATGTTGCCGCCCGAGATGATGCAGACGATCCGGCCCTGGCCGGCTTGGCCTGATAGGGCTGCGGCCAAGGAGAGAGCCCCGGCGCCCTCGGCGATGACGCGGTGACGTTCGGCCAATAGGCGGACGGCGGCTGCTGTTTCCTGCAACGAGACCACCAAGGAGCCCTGCAGAAGGTCTCGAGCCAGAGGCCACATCTCTTCCAGGACGCTCTTTCCTCCCGCCCCGTCCACAAAGCTGGGTTGGTAGTCGATGCTCTGAGGGCTGCCTGCCTGCAGCGAAGCGGCCAACGGCGCAGCCGTCTCGACTTCGCAGGCGTAGACCCGGGTGCCAGGCGAATGAGCCTTGAGCGCCGATGCGATTCCGCAGCTCAGCCCGCCGCCTCCGAAGGGGATCAGCACAGCGTCCGCACCCTGCAGATCCTCGGCGATCTCCAAGCCGATGGTTCCGTTGCCGGCCATCACGTGCCGATTGCTGACGGGGTGAATGAAGAGGCCCCTCTGGCCGGGATAGCGGTGGTTTAAGATCACGTCCCACCACTCTTCAAATGGAACGGAGAGGATCTTGCCGCCCAACCGTCGGATGGCCTGCAGCTTGGTTCGGGGAGCGTGATCGGGGACCACCACCGAGCAGGGCAGGCCCATCCTGCGGGCATTCCAGGCCACGCCTTGGGCCATATTCCCGGCGCTGGCCGTGTAAACGCCTTCTTCGAGTTGGTGCGGCGCTGCCGCCGCCATGGCATTGCCCGCACCCCTCAGCTTGAAGGAGCCGATGGGCTGCAGGTTTTCCAGCTTGAGGTAGATCTCGGCAGGGGCATCCTGCAGGTGGAGCCGGACCAGGGGCGTTCGCAGGATCCAGTCCGCGATGCACCGTCGGGCCTGGCGGATCTCGTCCAGCGAGGGAGCTTCAAGCGGGGGCCTCACGTGGTCCTCCAAAGGGAACCGCCGTCCCCAATCCCTTCTTGCGGGCTTGATGATAGATGTGATGAACCGCGGCCGCGTCCTCGACTCCCAGCCCCAGCGACTTGAATAAGGTGATTTCGCTGTCCGAGGTGCGCCCGCTGCATTGGCCCAGCAGCAACTCGCCCACTTCTCCCTGAATGTGGGTGTCGTCCACCAAGCCTTCCGTTTTGGGAATCAGAAAATCGCCCGATTCGTTGAGGGTCGATTCGCGGCGGTCGACGAACAGGCGCGAACAGGCCATCGTCCGGCTGTCGACTTCGCGGGCCGTTGGCGTACTGGACCCGACGGCGTTGATATGAGCCCCCTCGGCGATCCAATTTGCCTGGAAAATCGGCTCGCGGGCGAAAGAGACGGTACAGATCATGTCCGCTTCCTCCACCGCTTGGCGGGCGCTGTCGACTGCTTGGACAGGAAAGTCGTATCGCCCGCTTTCGCGCCTGGCAAAGTCCTGACGGTGCTGCTTAGTGGGGCTCCAGACCCTGACCCGCCGCAAGGGCCGCACCAGCGAAAGGGCTTCCAGATGAGTCCGGGCCTGAACACCGCTGCCCAACAGGGCCAGCTCACCGGCATCTGATCGGGCTAAAAGGCGGGTGGCGAGCGCCGAGACAGCCGCCGTCCGGATGGCGGTAATCTCGGCTGCTTCGGCAACAGCCAGCAGCTGGCCGCGCTGATCGTCGAAGAGAAGGACCGCGCCTTGATGGGAATCAAATTCAGTGCCGTGATTGCCTGGGAAAACCGTCACCACCTTGATGGCCGCCGCCGGAGGCTCCAGTGTGCAGGCCGGCATCATCCCCAAGATGCCTTTTCGGTCCGG
>JANQFM010000088.1 GCA_028277865.1 Acidobacteriota bacterium | reverse complement strand
GCGCCCCGAGCAGAGGCTGTTCTGGGCCCGCACCGAACGCCTGCTGGAGCGCGACGGCTGTGCGGGGTTCGACAATCCTTTAAGGGGTCTTCAGCCCCGAGGGCTGTCCCTGAGGGAGAAGTTGAAGAGCCGTTTCGGTCAGTAGTCCGGTGCCAGAACTCCGAAATCCGGGTGAACCTTGCGAAGATTCCCGGCACAGATTTCTGCTATCCTCAAGTTGATGCAGACCCCGAATCCCGGCCTTTCGGATTTGCGCCGCCCCAGCGGCGACTCGGACGGGGTGGACGACACGCTTATCGAGTGGATGTTGTCTCTGACACCAATGGAACGCCTGGAGGTCTTGCAGCAATTCATCGACTCGGTATTCCAGCTACGCCATGCCTCAACCTCCGAAACTCCTCAAGATACTTCAGGTTCTGGCCGGACGTGAAGTCGAGTTCATCGTGATCGGAGGAGTTGCAGCAGTACTGCAGGGGGCAGCCTTCTCAACCTTTGACCTGGACATCATCCACTCGCGGACCCCCGAAAACATCGACAGGCTGCTTGAGGCGCTTTCCGATCTGCAAGCTCGCTATCGGAGGCTGGACGGAAGCACGCTGAGGCCTCGCGCTTCCCATCTTGCCTCGCCTGGGCACCAGTTGCTCATGACATCGGCCGGTCCGCTGGATCTTTTGGGAAGTGTTGCAGGCGGAGAAAGCTACCCTGATTTACTGCCTCATTGCTATGAGGTCCAACTTGGCGAGGCAACTGTGCGGATACTACGCCTGGAAAGCCTGATCTCGCTCAAGGAAAAGGCCGGCCGCGAAAAGGATCGAGCCTCCTTGCCTTTTTTGCGCCGGGCACTGGAACTGAAAAAGCAGCACGGTGATTGAAATCCCCCCGGATTGGTCTCAGCCGGGCGGGGGCGCCGCTGCGCTTCCGCTGCCCGGATGCTTCTGGTTATAGGCTGCGATGACCGGTTCGGTCAGAATCAGGGAGGGATCCAGGTAGGCGAACTGGAACTGGTCGAGCAGAAAGATGACGTCATAGCCGTTGGCCTGGGCATATTCGGTGATGACCTGCTGCAGCTTCTGGCCGTACTTTCGAAAGATGGCGTCGCGCCGCTGGTTGATGTCCCGCTGGGTATCTTCCTGAAAGCGCTTTAAGTCGGTTTCCCTGTCTAGGATCTGGCTTTGCAGCGTTTCCAGGGCGCCGGCGTTGAGCGTCCGTCCTTTGGTCCGCAGCTCTTCGCGAAGCCGGTTCAACTCGTCAAAGCGCTGACCGGACTCCTGGTTCTTTTGGTCGACGTACTGCTGGACCGTGTCGATTTCGGCCTTGGCCTCATTGGTGCCCTGCAAGGCGTCCCGGAAATGCACGAATCCGATCTTGCTGTCTAACTGGCCCAACAGCGCACCGGGCAGGCAAAGAGCGGCGGCGCAGCTGATCAGGATGTAGTGAAGTCGTTTCCTCATTGCCTTTCAAACTCCCCCTGGCAGCGCCCTTTCCGCAACAGCGGATGAGGCTGCCCTTGGATGGTCGTAGGCGGCTCAGCGCCCGCCGGATCCGGTGCTTGCCACCGGGTGCTGCTCATTGTAGATTCTCAGGATTTCCTGAGTGACATCCAGGGCATCCGCCACAAAGACCTGCTGCTCGCTGCGCAAGAAGATGACGGCGAAGCCGTTTTGCTGGCCGTAGTCATCCAGGATCTTCTGCATCTTGCGGCTCATCTCCTGGACGATCTTGTCCCGGTCCTGCTGGGCTTTGCGGTTGATGTCCTCCTGCATCCGCTGCAATTTGGTGGTCTTCTCCTCAATGGAACGCTGCATTTCAGCCTGGGTTTCCGGATTGAGGCTGAGCTGCTGTTGGGCGAACTGCTGCCGCAGGTTCTGAAGCTCCGCCCCTTCGGCTTCGACTTCCGCCATCTGGGACTTGTAACTGGCGTCCCAGGCAGCGATGCGGGCCTTGCCTTCTTCTGATTCGCCCAGGATCTGAATGGTGTTGACGAAACCGATCTTCTGTTGAGCCAGGACGGGGGTGCATAAGAGTGCAAGAATTGCGACTGTGCTCAATAGGCGCCCTGAAGCCAATTTACTCATGATGTTCCATTACTCCTTGGTTTGACGATTGTCGTGCCATTGCCAATCAGGCCGGGAATCAGAAGTTGAAGCCGACCGTGAATTTCACATTCGTATTGGGCTCTTCGACCAGCAGCCGACGGCCTTGCAGCAGCAGGTCCGTCTTGAGCCGGATGGGATTATAGGCCAAAATCAGCCGGAAGGGCTGGTTGACCACCGGCATCATGAACTGGACCTCTGCTCCAGTGGACATCCGCCATATGTTGTTGGTGCTGTCCACCAAGTCGATGAAGGTGTCGGGGCCGAAGACCTGCAGGCCCTCCTTGTCGAGGATGGCCGAGGTGCCGAAGTCGACGAAGCCGGCCACCTGCAGCGGGCCTGCGATGGGCATCCGGTACTCGGCGGTCAGGACCACCGAGGTGTCGCCGCCGATCGCCAGGGCGCTTTCGGTGATCAGCGGCAGGCCGGTGGACGGGTCGATGAGCGGGTTGCCCCCGCTGTCCAACTGGGGGGAGCGCGAGATGGCGATGGGCGCCACCGAACGGATGTCGAAGCCCCTCAGGTCGAATTCGCCTCCGATGAAGAGGCGCTCGAAGAAGGGCACCACCGTGTTCTCCCCGCCTTCCAGCTTGCCATAGGGCCGCACATGCTGCAGGCGTGCCCTCAGGGCGATGGTGTGGCGCCTTCCGCTCAGCCAGCGGTCGGGGTAGAACTGCTGGATCTCGACGAAGGGGCGGATGATGTTGTAGGTGCCGCCCAAAGGCCCTCCTGCGATGGGCACTTCCACCGAAAGTCGCCGGCCGGCGGTGGCCTGGAAGAAGCTGTTCTTGGTGTTGTAGATGAATGTCGGAGTGATTTCGCTGCGGATCAGGCCTTCGGTCGCGTCGGCCGGATCCCCGCCTGGCGTAAAGCCGACCAATTGGGCTTCGGCGAAGCTCTGAATCGAGGGATTGATGTCTTCGATGCTGATCGAAGTCAAAGAGTAGCGCAGCCCCAGCCGCGACCAGCGCCAAATGGGACGGCTGCCCGAGAAGCTGAATCCGGTGTTGACCCGGTCGAAGAGGGTCACGCTGGTGTCGGGGTTGACCAGCCCGAAGGGGGCCGCGAAGGTGTCGAAGACGAAGCGCTGACGGAAGACCGACCAGCCCACCGACGTGCGCGAGTCCATGAAGTAGGGGTCGGTCATGGAGAAGTTGAACAAGGTGCTGCGGGTGCCGGTCAGGATGTTGACGTCGATGCGCTGGCCCAGGCCCCGGAAGTTGTTGGTCTGATAGTTGATGCCGAAGAAATTTCCGCTGATGCCGCTGATGCCGCCCGTCAGGCCGATGGACTGCGAGCTGCGCTCCTTGACCTTGACCAAGACGTCCACTTCGCCCTCATTGGGCTTTTTGACCACCTCGTAGTCCTCTTCCTCGATCTGTTCGAAGAACCCCAGCTGGTTGAGGCGCTGCACCGAAAACTCCAATAGCTGGCCGTTGAAGCGCTGCTGTTCCTCCAGGACGAATTCGCGGCGCAGCACCTTGTCGCGCGTCCTGGAATTGCCCGAAAACTCGATGCGGTGGACGATGTACTGCTTGCCTTCGGTGACATTGATTTTGATGTCGACCGTCTTCTTGTCGCGGTCCGGCGTGATCTCAGGCAGCGCCTGCATGTCCAGAAAGCCTCTTTGGGAGTAGAATTTCTGCAGATCTTCGTTGGCTTTCTTGAGGGCCGACATGTTGATGATCTCGCCCTCCCGAACCGGATAGGCTCTTTGCACCAGCGCCTCGGGAAGCGAAGCCACGCCCTCGACCGTGAAGGAGCTGACCGAATAGGGTTCGCCTTCCTCAATGGGAATCTCAATGAAGTATTGCTGCTTGGTCTTGCGGAAGCCGTAGAGAAGGCCGCGCCCGGCCTCTACGATCTCGACATCCGGCTCGCCGGCCCGGGCGTAGATGTAGCCTTTCTCGCGATACTTCTCGAGCATGTTCTGGTGGACGTCGTACTCCAGCTTCTCCTTGATGTACATGTCGGTCCCTTTGAAGACCGTCATCAGGCTCCGCTCCTTGTTCAGTTCCAGAGCCTTCTTGAGTTCCTTGCTGGAGACGGCGGTGTTGCCCCGGAAGGAGATCTTTCCGATGCGCACCTTGGGGCCTTCGTCGACGTTGAAGATCACTCGGACCGAAGAGGAGGTGATCCTTTCTGAATTCACTTCGACGCGGCCCAGGGGGCGGCCGTTCTGGTCGAGCAGCATCTTGATGGCGCGCCGGGCCTGGGGGATCCGCGACTCGTCAAAGGGCGAATCGACCGTCATCCCCACCCGCATGTCGCGGAAGCGCTCCAGGATGTCCGACTCCTTGAACGAACTGACGCCCTTGTACTCGATCTCGCGGATGAGGGGGCGTTCGGTGACCTCGAAGACAATGATCACCCCCGTATCGCCCTGACGCCGCTTGACGGTGGCATCTTCAAAGAAATTGGTCCGCAGCAGGCTTCGATAGTCGCGCAGGATCTGCTCTTCGTTGTAGGCGTCGTTTTCCTTGCTCTGGATGTAAAAGCGAATGGTGTTTTCCTGGATGCGCCGATTGCCGACCACCAGGATTTGCTCGATCCTGTCCGGTTGGCTGCGGCTGGCCAGAAGGCAGGGGCTCAGGCTCCCCCACAGCAAGGCCGCTGCAAGTCCGAGCAGGGTGGCTTTTCCAAAGCGGTGCAGGCCTTTCGTACAGGGACTCATCCACGGGCATGGTGCCTGCGCCATCTGTCCGGCAAGCCGATTTCGCTTCTCCATGAGCATCTCTTTCTCCGCAAGTAAAAGGTGACATTGTATCGGGATGTCGCCCAATAGGGCAACCATGGCGGGGGGAAGAGAAGGGCGGGCGGGCTATTTTCCCCGGGGAGAGGGACTGCAGGCGGGAAGCCGGGCCGTGGATCGTGCAGGCAAGCGCTTCAGGCCAAGCCCAGCACAAGCGGCGCCCCTTCACTTTCAGTGCCCTTCGTCCGATGGTACAACTCATCCCGCTCCAGATAGATGGCCAGTGACTGCTTTTCTTTCAGGTTGCCCTGAATGATCAATTCCGAGACGGGATCTTCGATAAATCGCTGCACGGCGCGGCGTAGTGGGCGGGCGCCGTATGAGCGGTCAGCGCAGGTCTTTTCGATGATCCAGTGCTTGGCCTTTTCGTCCAAATCGATCTGGATTTGCTTGCCCTCCAGGTTATGGTTGACCTGGCCCAGGAGCAGGTCGACGATCTCGCGCAAGTCCTCCTCGGTCAGCGAGTCGAAGAGGATGATTTCGTCCAGGCGGTTGAGGAATTCGGGGTTGAAGGCCCGTTTGACCTCGCTCATGATCTGGTCTTCGGCCTCTTTGCGCTGGGTTCCCGAGGCGGAAAAGCCCAGGCTGGTCCGCGAGGTCAGGTGGCGGGCGCCCAGATTGGAGGTCATGATGATGGTGGCATTCTTGAAATCGACCGTATTGCCGTGCGAATCGGTCAGTTGGCCGTCTTCGAAGACCTGCAGCAGCAGGTTGTAGACGTCGTAGTGGGCCTTTTCGATTTCGTCCAGCAGCAGCACCGAGTAGGGGTTGCGCTTTATCTTTTCCGTCAGCTGGCCTCCCTCCTCATGCCCTACGTAGCCGGGAGGAGAGCCGATCAGCTTGGAGACGGAGTGCTTTTCCATGTACTCGGACATGTCAAAGCGCGTCAGGGCCTTTTCGCTGCCGAACAAGAACTCGGCCAGCGACTTGGCCAATTCGGTCTTGCCCACGCCGGTGGGCCCCAAAAAGAGCAGCGAACCCACCGGTCGGTTGGGATTGCGGATGCCGGCACGGGAGCGCCGGATGGCCCTGGCCAAGGCCGAAATGGCGGCGTCCTGACTGATGACCCGCTTGTGCAGTTCCTCCTCCATGCGCAGCAGCTTCTCCATCTCCTCTTCGCGCAGGGAGCTGACCGGGATGCCGGTCCATCGGGAGATGACCTCCTCGATGCTTTCGGTGTCGACTTGAGGCGGGACGCGCGATTTGAGCTTCCATTGCTCGCGCAGGACCTGCAGGCTCTCGCGGTGCTTTTGCTCCTCGTCCTTGAGGTGGACCGCCTGATCGAAGTCCTTGCTGCTGACGGCCCGGTCCAACTGGCGCACGATCACCTTGATGCGCTTTTGCAGCCGGTTCACTTCGTCGGGCTGCACCGTGTACTTGAGCTTGACCCGGGCGCCCGCTTCGTCCAGCACGTCGATGGCCTTGTCGGGCAAAAAACGGTCGGGGATATATCTGTTGGACTGATGAACGGCAGCCAGGACGGCGCCTTCGGTGTACTCGATGCCATGAAAGCGCTCGTAGCGGTCCTTGATGCCTCGGATGATCTCAATGGTCTCCTCTTCGCTGGGAGGGGCCACCTTGATGGCCTGAAAGCGCCTTTCCAGAGCCCGGTCCTTCTCGATGGAACGACGGTATTCATAGGGTGTGGTGGCGCCGATGCACTGGATGTCGCCCCGCGAAAGGGCCGGCTTGAGGATGTTGGCGGCGTCCAAGGAGCCCTCGGCCGACCCGGCGCCCACCAGGGTGTGCAATTCGTCGATGAAGATGACGAATTGAGGGTTCTCGGCCAATTCCTTCATGATGGCCTTGAGGCGCTCTTCGAACTGCCCACGGTACTTGGTGCCGGCCACGATGAGGGAAATATCCAGGGCCACCAAGCGCTTGTCCCCCAGCATGGAAGGGATCTCGCCGTTGACGATCTTCTGGGCCAGCCCCTCCACAATGGCCGTCTTGCCGACTCCAGGCTCCCCGATCAGGACAGGGTTGTTCTTGGTGCGGCGGCACAGGATCTGAACGACCCTCTCGACTTCCGCTTCACGGCCGATCAGGGGGTCGAGCTTTCCATTCAAGGCCGCTTCGGTCAGGTCGCGGCTGAATTCGGTGAGCGTCAAGGTCTCTTTGGTTTTGGAGGGTGTTGTGACGGCTTTTTCACCAGGGCCGGCGACTGCTTCGCGAACCTGGGCCAGCCGCAGGCCCTTTTCGTGGAGCAGGCTTGCTGCAGCCGAGGTGTCTTGGCGCATCAATCCGAGCAGGATGTGCTCGGTTCCGATGTAGTTGCACAACAGCCGGTCCGCCTCTTCTGCGGCGAAAGTCAACACGCGCTTGGACTCTTCGCTCAGCGGCAGTTCGACGGAGGTCGAGACTTTTTCGCGTTGGGGTGAGCGTCCTTCGATTTTTTTGCGGATGTGGTCCAGGGTGGCATCGGCCCGGCGGAAGAACTTGCCGGTCAGGTGCTTGTCCTCTCTGAGAAGGCCCAGCAGAATGTGCTCGGTTTCGATGCTGCGCGCACCGAGTTGGCTGGCTTCGTAGCGGGCGAAGAAAATGACTCTTCTCGCCTTTTCCGTGTACTTCTCAAACATTCCGCCTCACGATATTACCTGACCTCCGGCGGATACGGAAATGAAAAATCCCGGAGTCCGGCACCGGCCCGCTTCCCTATTTATCAGAATCGGGATTCTTCCGTAAAGTCATTAGAAGCGATTGCCTGCAGCAAGGGGCTGCAATCCAAGCCAAAACCCGCACTGGGAAAGGCTTGGCGAAAGCCTATGGATTGTGCAGCCTGCCCTCCCGCATGCAGAGCTGCCGCCTGCACAATCCGGCCAGGCGGGGATTGTGGGTGACGATGACCGAGGTGAGGGCATGTTCGTGGTGAACTCTGACCAGCAATTGGTGAATAGCTTCGGAAGTGCGCTCATCCAGGTCGCCGGTCGGTTCGTCGGCCAAAAGGAGGCGCGGCTGCCCGACCAGAGCTCTGGCCACCGCCACTCGCTGCTGCTCTCCTCCCGACATTTGCCCGGGGCGATGAGTGGCCCTATCGGCCAGTCCGGCCTCTTCAAGCCGCTGCATGGCCTCTTTGCGCGCTTGCGCGAAAGCCTCTCCCCGCATCAGCAATGGAAACATCACGTTTTCGACAGCGCTGAACTCGGGCAGAAGGTGGTGGAATTGGAAGACGAAGCCGATCATCCGGTTACGGTAGGCGGCCAGGGCCTTTCCCGACATTTGCGCAATGTCCTGTCCCCCGACCCGGATCTGCCCTTGATCAGGCTTTTCCATCCCGCCCAACAAATGCAGGAAGGTGCTCTTTCCCGAGCCGCTTTCGCCCGTCACGGCCAACATGCCGCCCTCTTCGAGGTCCAGCGCCAACCCCTCCAAGACCTGAAGCGGCCGTCCCCCCGATTGAAATGCCTTGCTGAGCGAGCGGATGTGGATCATGGGTCGGTTGTCAGTTGTCAGCGAGAGTTTAGTCCAAAGTCCAAAGTCCAAGGTCCAAGGTCAAGCAAGAGGGGGCAGGAGTTAGGGATCCGGAGTCCGAAAAATCCGCTCCTCTTCCCCTCTTGCGTCTCTGCGTGAGCAGGGTCCAAAGCCTGCAGAGCACACAGTCTTTTTGAAGCCGAAAGCCGGATCCAGTTGTCGGTTTGGAGACGGTTTCAACTCCGGGGTCCGGGCTCTTTTCCGAACTGACAACTGACAACTGTAAACTCCCCTATTCGTTTCTCAGAGCCACCACCGGATCCAGGCGGGCGGCGGCCCGGGCCGGATAGAGGGTGGCCAAGAAGCTGATCAGGATCGCCAGGCCGGAGATCAGCGCC
>JANQFM010000082.1 GCA_028277865.1 Acidobacteriota bacterium | reverse complement strand
CCTGGCAGGCGAGCAGATCCGGACTCGGCAGGCCCGCAAGATGCGGGCGCTCCGGGCGAAGGCGGCGCCCTGGGCTGGTGCAGATTGGATCAGGCGTTCTGAACTTCTGCCTCCTTGCCTGGATATTCGCCACGAGCCTGCAAGCCCAAGCCAGTGACCCTTCGTTTCGCTTCCAAGACGTCGCCGCAGCCGTGGGCCTCAAGCACAGGACTGTTTACGGCGGCCGGGGAACCAACAAGTATCTGCTGGAAACCACCGGATGCGGAGCAGCCTTCCTCGACTACGACAACGACGGCCTCTTGGACATCTTTTTGGTCAACGGTTCACAGCTGGAGGGCTTCTCGGGTGAATCGCCTCCCGTCAGCCGCCTTTATCGAAACACCGGCACTTCGTTCCAGGACGTGACCGACAAGGCCGGGGTGGGACGACATGGCTGGGGGCAGGCGGTGTGCAGCGCCGATTACGACAATGACGGCTTCGAAGATATCCTGGTCACCTACTGGGGCAACAACGCGCTTTTCCGCAACAAAGGGGACGGCACCTTCGAGGAAGTCAGCCAAGAGTCGGGGCTCAGCCAGGACCGCCGGCGATGGAATTCGGGCTGCGCCTTCTTGGACCACGACCGGGACGGGGATCTGGATCTGTTTGTCGCCAATTACATTGACCTGGACTTGGCCGAGGCGCCGACACCGGACTCCGGGCTGTGCCTGTACAAAGGTGTCCGGGTGGCCTGCGGGCCTCCAGGGCTTGCAGGCGGGAAAAACATCCTCTACCTCAACCGAGGCGACGGGACTTTCCAGGACGTGTCGTCCCGATCTGGCATCGCCGACGCCCAAGGCACCTATGCCCTGGGCGCGGTCAGCCTCGATTTCGATCAAGATGGATGGCCCGACATCTACGTGGCCAACGATTCCAATCCCGCAACCCTTTACCAGAACCAAAAGGACGGGCGCTTTGAGGATGTGGGAATCCTGGCCGGAGTGGCCTACAGCCAGGACGGCAAGCCTCAAGCCGGGATGGGGGTGGCCGCCGCCGATGTCAACCGCGACGGCCGCATCGACCTTTTCAAGACCAACTTCGCCGAAGACACCGTCAACCTCTATCTCAACGCAGGACAGGGATTCTTTGAGGAAGTCACCTTCGAAGCCGGCCTGGGCGTCAATACCCGCTGGCTGGGATGGGGCTGCGGCCTGGTCGACCTCGACAACGACGGCTGGGTTGATATCTTCGAAGTCAACGGGCACGTCTATCCGGAGGTCCGTCAGCTGGGTGATTCCACCAGCTACCGGCAGAGAAAGGTGATCTACCGCAACCTGGCCAACGGGCGTTTCGCAGATGTCAGCCTGATGGCGGGCCGCGACGTGACGGTTCCCCGAGCCGGTCGTGGCGCGGCATTTGGCGATTACGACAACGACGGTGACATCGACGTGCTGGTCAACAATGTCCACGACGAGCCCAGCCTTTACCGCAACGAGCAGCAAAGCGGGCACCATTGGATCCAGTTCCGCCTGCTGGGAGTCAAGTCGAACCGCAGCGCCGTCGGCGCCCGCCTCAGCTTGAAGGCGGGCAAAGCGGAACAGGTGGGCGAAGTGCGCAGCGGCGGCAGCTACTACTCCCAAAACCAGCTCGGCCTCCATTTCGGCATGGGATCCAGTGCGAAGGTCGATCAGCTGGAGATCCGATGGCCCAGCGGCCAAATCGACCGCTTCAAAGACATCGCGGCCGACAGGCTCTGGTACGTCCGCGAAGGCTCGGGCAAGCTCACCGCCGTTCGCCCAAACTGACCTGTTCTCGACCGCGACCGCAGGCAGGCCTTCCGGCAGAGCCGAAAAATCTGATATCCCTTGGAAAGGTGAGTGGATGGGCAGCGTTCTCTCCAGCGCCATTCCAGGGCGCAGCTCGTTTTTTGGAGCCTTTCCGGTGGCTTCGCCGCAGGGCGGCTCTGCCACCGGCAATCTCCGGGGCCCCTTCGGAGCCGGCAATCCTCTGGCATTCTCAGTTGTCAGTTGTCAGTTGTCAGTTGTCAGCCTGAAATCTGTTGTCAGCTTGAAGGCAAAGCGATGAAACCCGGTGTTTTGCCAGACCCCGGAGGGGTCGCGGATATGAGCCGGTGGTGAAGCCGTCCCGGCGCAACCACCGGAACAGGGCCCAAAAAATAATGCGCCCTGGAGGGGCGCTGGAAGAAGAGCAATCCTCCCAAAGAAGCGGCTTTTGCGACAGCCTCCGCACTTCTGATGTCATGGCGGCGGCAGCTTTGGATCCAGCCTCCGAGCCTCTTTGAAAGCGGCTGCCGCTTCCTCGGCCCGGCCCATTTCCTTGTAGGCGCGTCCCAGCTGATGGTGGGCCAAGGCGTAATCGGGCGACAGGCGGATGGCTTTCTCGAACTGCACGAGGGCCTCCTGAAGCTGGCCGATCTTCAGTTTCCGGAGGCCGTTTTGGACGGCAAACACAGCCTCCTGTCGGGCGGCCTTTTGACGGGTCAACCGCGAGGCGGCAGCCAAAGAGGACTTGGCCGCCTCGATGTCACCTTGCTTGCGGAGCGCCAATCCGAGTGCCCGGTGGGCCTCGATGTAATCCGGGCGGAATTCGAGAGCTTGTCGAAAGGAA
>JANQFM010000075.1 GCA_028277865.1 Acidobacteriota bacterium | reverse complement strand
CAGCCGGGGCATCTCATTTTTGGCCAAACGCAGCAGCGACAGCCACAAGTCGCTGTATGTGATCCCCATCGACGGCGGTGAGGCCCGTCGCGCCGTGTCACTGCAATCGGACATCGCTGAATACAGCTGGGGACCTCAAGGCAAGCGGGTCGCCCTGATCGCCTCTGAGCCTGCGGCCAAGGACGAAAAGAAGCTGAAGGACCAAGGTTTCAGCCAGGAAATTTACGAAGAGGACTTCAAGGCACGCCGCGTCTATGTGGCAGAGGTTTTTGCCAAGAACGAGAACTTGCAGCCTCTTGCGCTGCAAGGCTCGGCTTTCGAGATTGCTTTCAGCCCCGTGGACGGCCGACTGGCTGTCAGCCTGGCGCCGACTCCGCTTGTGGACGACAGCTACATGTCCAAGCGGGTCCATGTGGTGGACTCCGCGAGCGGGAAAGTGCTGGCCAAACTCGACAATTCCGGCAAGCTGGCCCAGATCGCCTGGAGCCCCGACGGTCGGCATCTGGCGTTGATTTCGGGTGCCGACCTCAACGATCCTGCCGCCGGACGCCTGATGGTGGCGCCTTCTTCAGGCGGTGCACTGGCCAACCTGCTGGGCGACCATCCAGGCCACGTCAGCCACATTGCCTGGCAGTCTCCCAATGCCATCCTCTTCATCAACGATGAAGGCGTCTGGACGCACCTGGAAAAGGTGTCCGCGGACGGGTCGGGGCACCAGCGGCTCACCGGCGGCAAGGGGCCGGCACTCATCTCGCTGAGCCTTTCCAAGGACGGTCAGTATGCAGCATTGAGGGCCAGCACGCCGCAGCATCCAACCGAAGTCTTCGGCATGAGGCAGGGCGACAGCGGACCCACAAGGCTGACCCGCCACAATCCCTGGCTCAAAAAGGTCCGGCTGGCAGCGCAGGAACTGGTCCGCTTCAAGGCCCGCGACGGCCTGGGTCTGGAAGGCCTTCTGATCCGTCCCTTGGACGAGCAGCCCGGGCAGCGCTATCCGCTGGTGCTGATGGTTCACGGCGGCCCTGAAAGCCACCACCGCAACGGCTGGCTGACCACCTACTCCAATCCTGGCCAAGTCCTGGCCGCCCGCGGAATCGCCTCTTTTTTCACCAACTACCGGGGCAGCACGGGACGGGGCTTGGCCTTTTCGAAGCTCAGCCAAGCCGATCCCGCCGGCAAGGAGTTCGACGATCTGGTGGATGCTGTTGACCATCTGATCGCCCGCGGATTGGTGGATCGCAACAAGGTGGGTATCACGGGAGGCTCCTATGGGGGCTACGCCACGGCCTGGTGTTCCACCCGCTACAGCGACCGCTTTGCAGCCGGCGTGATGTTCGTGGGGATCAGCAACAAGATCTCCAAAGTGGGCACCACCGATATTCCCGACGAGGAATATCTGGTGCACGCCCGCAAGCGCCCCTGGGACAACTGGCAGCTCTTCTTGGAGCGCAGCCCGGTCTACTACGCCGGACAGAGCAAGACGCCCTTGCTGATCCTGCACGGCAAGGATGATCCCCGCGTCAACGTAGGGCAGTCGCGCGAGCTCTATCGCCACCTCAAATTGCGCAGCCAGGCGCCGGTGCGGCTGGTGCTCTACCCCGGCGAAGGCCACGGCAACCGGCGGGCCGCCTCACGCCTGGACTACACCCTGCGCTCGGTGCGCTGGATGGAGCACTACCTGAAAGGCCCGGGCGGCGACGCCCCCTCCTACCCGGTCGATTACTCCGAAAGCATGACAAAAGGCGTCGATCCCTGATCCCCCTGGATGCAGCCACCGAGACACGGAGGGCACTGAGTTTTCTTCTCTTTGCCCTCTGCGCCTCTGTGGCCGACCCTGTCAGTCCTCCTCCCCCTCCAACCGCCTTCTGATCCGGGAAAGCACCTTCTCGTACTCTCGGTAGACCAGCTGCAAAAGCTCTTCGGCACCGGTCGAATTGTCAAAGCCATTTTCCTGGATCAGCCGCATCACGCCATGAAATGACATGGCCACGTCGTTCAATCCTTCCCATTCCCGCTGAAACAGCAAAAAGCCTTCCTCCTGTATCGGGCCTTGCTCCCCTGGAGCATCATCGGCAGGGCTGAATGCTGGGAACGATCCTCTTTGAAACATAGCCATCTCAATCCGGGTTGCAAATCCTGTCAAGTGCTGCATAATACCAAAAAATGCTCATTCAGTGCAGAAACGAGTTTGCACTGGGACAAAAGGCCTCAAATCCCGCGAGGTGGATGCAGTCAAGCCTGGCGATCCTTGCATCTTTGCGCGAAGCCCATTCCTTAATCGACTGCATGCTGCCGGCATTGGACGCCGGCTTCCTCAAGAAGGCGGAAGGAGGTGTCGTTGAGGGGATAGTCCTGGTTGTAGACCACTTCGCGGATTCCGGCGTTGATGATCATTTTGGTGCACATCAGGCAGGGGGCGAAGGTGGTGTAGAGCGTGCCGCCTTTGACGCTCACGCCGTGGTAGGCGGCCTGGGTGATGGCGTTCTCTTCACCGTGCGAGCAAAGGCACTCTTCCAGGCGGGTACCGCTGTCGGCCAGGCTGTTGCATCGCGGGCAGCCGCCTTCATAGCAGTTCTTGGTGCCTCGGGGAGTGCCGTTGTAGCCGGTCGAAATGACCCGTTTGTCGCGCACGATGATGGCGGCCACCTTGCGCTTGACGCAGTTGCTGCGCAGCGAGGCCACCTTGGCGATGCGCATGAAGTACTCGTCCCAGCCCGGCCGGTCCATGCGGCTCATCTGCTGCAGCAGCAGCACTGAAAGGCGATTGTGGAATTCCTCCAGCGTCGTCTCATTGCGGATCCGGTGGTTGGCAAGATCCTCCATGGAATCCAGCTGCTGGCGCTCGGAGCCCGAGTTGCCGAGCTCCTTTTCTTCGGTTTGGCGGAATTCCTCAAAAGTCTGGGGGTCGCCCGGGCGGTCGCGCTGGCGGATGCGCTCAAATCGCACTTGTGCGGACGCCTGAACAGCCAGCAGCAAGAAGTCCGAACGGCGGCTGAGCGCCTGGGCTTCGGCCGGATGGCGGATCGAATCGATCACATAATTGCGGTCGGGCTCCAGCCGCTCGAGGATCCGCTCGGCCAAGACACCGTGGCCGTGGCGGCGCCGGAGCTCGTTTCCCACCTTGATGAGGTTCTCGCGGGTCACGTCCATCCCCCGCCCCCGGATCTCATCCCGGATGACGTCCGACAGCGAATAACTGTAAAAACCTTTGGTCTTGAGAAACTCGACCGCCTCGCCCTTGCCGGAGCAATTCCGCCCTGTCAGTCCCACGATCACGAGGGGAAGTTATAGCAGAAAGGCAGGGGGGCGGAAAGATTTCGAGGCCGGGATTTCACGCAGAGGCAGAGACGCACAAGCAGCGGGACAAGCCCGAAGAGGTTCTTTCGAACCGCGCCCATTTCCCTTCTTCCTCCTCTCTCTGCGATCTGTGAGCCTGTGCGCCTCTCCGTGAAAGTCG
>JANQFM010000004.1 GCA_028277865.1 Acidobacteriota bacterium | reverse complement strand
CGTTCTTGTAGGCGAAGCAAAACGTCCGCCGTCCGCGCTGGGTGACCCGGACGAGGAATGACCCGCCGGCGAACCCTTCGTCGTAGAAGTCCTCTTGGGCGCGCTCTGTTTTGAGCGTCCGAAGCATCCGATCCGTCAACCTGACCCGTGCCATCGTAGATCCTCCTGAAGAGATTATAGGTGGCCTATAGGTGGCCAAATGCACGGGATTCATTGGAACACGATGGCACAGGAAGAGACAAGGGGTAGGGCATAAAATTATGATTTAATTGAACTTAGCGGTACAGATTGAGACAGGATAGAAACCCATGAAACAGGCTGGGTCACTGAATGGCATTCAGGGGGTCACGGGTTCGAGCCCCGTCAGCTCCACCACTTCCTAAGTTGTTTTACTACAATCAGTTAACAGCATGATGAGGAGCCGACCATAGGTCTCGTAAAAGGAAGAAATCGGAAGAAAAGGGGCCCAGACGTGTTTTGAGGTCTTGACGACAAGCGATCCACAATCCTCGGAACGGGTGATCGGTGGAATAGATTGATTCCCACACTCTCGGGCATGAGGCGGTGAATCTGAGCTTCTCGGTATTGGGTCGAGAAACTTGAGTCGAGTAATTATAAGTAAGAACAAATAAGCAGTCGTTTCTTGGATATTCTCCCTAATTGTCTCCTCAATTTGGATTTTCTAAATTGGCTCTGAATCACTCGATCTTGAAAAGCAGGTGACAAAGCGCTAGAGCGGCCAATCGCGCAGGATCCTTTCTGTTTCCTCAGCATGGCCGCTTTCGTCGCGGACCATGTCTTCCAACTGCACGACCAGCCCCTTGTCGCCGAACTCCTCTGCTTGCTTGGCTCGTTCAGAGTAATCTGCAGTCGCCCTTTCTTCCGCGGCCAGCACGGCTTGAAGCATTTTCCGATTGGTGTCGGCGGGGGGGACCGGGCGTGCCTCAGTGGTCGGCTCGCCGCCCAATGCCACGATCTTATTGGCCAGGAACTGGGCGTGCAGTTGCTCATCGGCGACCTCGGCCAAAAAGAACTGGGACAATTGCGGGCGATAGGGTCCGGTGGCCTTGGCGGCATAGGTGATGTATTGGATGATCGCGCCCAATTCGCCGGAGAGGTCTTCATTGAGCCGATCAATCATCGTCTGCTTATCCATAATTTCCTCCTTAAATGCTGGTCTTCGTCGCGTCCGGGTGCGGGAGTCCGGTTTCGGGCTTCAGGCTGCCAACGCAACCCCCCATCTCATTTTGACCGGCACCAGGAGAATATACGCGATCTTGATGGCGAGGGTGAAAGACGGCAAGGCAGGCGACCTGCAGACGGAGCAAACGGGGCGGTGCAAGTCAGATCGATTCCCCTCTCAATGGGACGGCTGGCTCCGGCGGGCGCAGCGGAATTACGCCTGCCAAATTGCCCCGTCGGATGGCGGCGCCAAGGGCAGGCGGACGGCCGGGTCTCCCACGATGGCGTAGCTGCGGGCGTCGTGGTAGGCGGTCCATAGGTAGCTTTTCCGTACGTCTTGAGGAGATCCTCCGGCCTCTTCCTCTTTCAGCTTGGCCTCGATCAGGTCGGCGGCCAGTTCGGCATAGCGCTGGCCGAACGACTCCATGGCCAGCCCGACCGGTTTGCCGTCCATCAATTCCCTCAGAGTGCTTTCGAAGGCCTGCACCTGGCCTCCTGCCTCCTCCCAAAGAAAGGAATGCCACCAGGCCGTGTCCACATGCCCGATGACTGCCAGGGCGCCACCTTTGGGATGGCTGAGCAAGCGTTGAGGCAATCGGGCCACAAATGGCTGAGGCGCCAGGGCTCTCCGGCCCTCGGGAGCCCGCGAGGCGGAAAAGGAGTCCAGTTGCGGGGTTCCGGCGCTGAAGCAGGCGAAGTGAAAGGCGATCATTCCTTTCAGGTGGGCATTGCCGTTGAGGTCGTCGGCGGCGAAGTAGTGGTCCTCAAGCAGGCCTTTCTTCCAGGCCTGGGGCCCGGGCCAGTCATTGCACACCAACGCGCCCTGCTTGGTGCGCTGCTGCGGGTCTCCGGCCGGGAAGCATACCGCATGGCCGGCGGTGAAAAGCAGTGCCGGCGTGTCCGCGCCGCCCAGCAGGCGCCGCAGCTGGGCCTTGGAAGTCTCTTCGGTGAGAAGGGTGACCAGGTCCCATCCGGAGGTGCGGCGTCCCAGCTTTTCCCACAATCGGTCCACCAAGTGCTCGACACTCAGGCGGGTGGGCGGGTCATCGCGGTTTTGGACCCCGAAGAAGGTGATACGGCGTGATCGGGCCAGCCGCCTTCTTTCGGTATCGACGACGCTTTGAGCATAGCGGGCGTACTCTTCCGGGGTGTCGAAGCAAAGGCGCCCGACGGCGTATTGCACGTCCAGCTGATACTGAAAGTCAAAGGGGACCTGCTCGGGCGTACCCACCACCAGCAAGTAATAAGGCATCTCGTCAGGATCCACCCAGCCTGGGCCGACCTCGTAACGCTTCAAGAACTCGTCCTTGCTCTCGCCGGGGAAATAAGTCAGCTCACGGTAATGCCATTCTGCCTGCCGCCCGGCTTGGCTGCGGCGACGCTCCAACAGAGGCTTGAGGGCTTCGCGGAGGGCAGGATCGGCATCTTGGGGAAGGATCACGCCCCATCCGGCTTCCGCCAGGTCCGATGGGTCTACACCGGCCAGGATGCCCCGTTGCTTCTGGACCGGCTCCACCGGATCCCTTTCGGCCAGGCGGCTGAATTCGCTCAAAGGCATGGGAGGGCGACGGTACTCCCCAGTGGCTGCATTAATGCCGTTGAAGTAGAGAAGTTGCTCACTCATGGCTCGATCCTTTCGCCAATCTCTTTTTGTATATGACGGACGAAATTGGGGAACTCCCTCTCCCTAACTCGGGTTTTGCCCGCCAGGCTCCATGGCATACGCCTCTGATGCCGGGTAGACACCTCTTCGGGTATTTTTGTTTAGGACGGCAAGCCATCCGAAGGCCGCCGAGAATGAAAACTCCGGGCTGTGCTCAAATTCTTGACCCTTTCCGGCATTTCCGGCTCGCTCGGGAAAGGGCTTTGACTTCAATGGCTGCGGCTTTGCTTCGTCCTGCCTTTAGGCCATAATGCCTTTGAGAAAAGGAAGGGAATGCAAGCACTCAGACCTCGCAATCAAGGGCTATTGGCCTGGATTCTTATGGTGGGCGGCGTTTGGGCAGCCTGTTTGGCAGGGCTTGCCGGCCCTCAGGAAGGGCAGACTGAAGAGCCTGCCTGGCAGGCCATCGATCAACGAGCTGCCGACAACGAGCAGTGTCTGGTTTGCAGGACCCCGATCCAAACGGGCCAAGTCATCGAGATCCGCTACAAGGGCCGGAATTTCCATGTCATGCCGGAGATGCTGGCGCGCTTTGCCGACGACCCCGACGCCTACTTCGCCCAATTGCAGGCCCGCTCGGCGCTTTTCGACGAGGGCGGCACCAGCCAACGCCTTGGCTCGCTTTGGTTGTGGATCGGGCTTTACGTCTTGGCGGGTCTTATCGGTGCTGCCGTTTGCAGCTATCTGGCAGTCTCGAAGTCGATGAACCTCTTGCCCTGGTTCATTGCAGGGCTGCTCTTCAACATCGTGGCCGTGATTGCAGTGCTGCTCGTCCCAGGCGGGGACAGTTCGATCGAACCGGCCGGCATTCCCTCGGGAATGGCCAAGGTGCCCCTGACGCGCTCCCCTGCCTCCTGCCCTGACTGCGACGCACAAGTCCATCCTGCGGCATCCAGTTGCAGCCGCTGCGGCTCTTCTTTGCAGCCGCTGGTCGAGGCGGAAACCAGCCGCGTCTAGGCTAAGCCTAGCGAGGCCGCGCCTCAGGCCGACCGCAGAAGGATTTCGGGTTCCAGGTTCCGGGTTCCGGATTTTCGGGATTCGGACTCTGGAATCCGGAACCTTGGGCCTGGAGCCCGGAACCCGGAACCCCTGACCGCCGCCGGACCCCTCGCAGCCAAATCTGGCTCAATC
>JANQFM010000003.1 GCA_028277865.1 Acidobacteriota bacterium | reverse complement strand
TGACGGTCCAGCGCATCCTAAAAAAAACGAGCTTAAGCCTCACCTCCGCAAGCACTGGAAGATCCCGCCCCAGGAAAACGCCGCGTTCGTAGCCCGGATTTCTCAAGGGTGCGTGCTTTCAGGCCTGCCGGCTGGGCTGTCGGCAACTGGCGCCCAGACCGCAACCGCCTTGACAGCTCAGCCCTGGCCTGGCTAATCTAGAATCCACTAACGAAATCACTATGGTTTTTTGTTTTTAGCAAGGAGACCGACAATGAAAAAGCTGAGCGCAACATCGAAGTGGGGAATGCTCGTCCTTTTGGGAGTGGTGCTGGCAACCGGCTTTGCCTCAATGGAACAGGGCCGCGCACTGGCCCTCATCCCGCCGGGGCCGATGTGTGGACCCGACATACTGTGGATTTGTGTCGTACCGGGGTGTCCGACTTGCCCTGATGTGCTCTTCGGAGGGACAGTCTGCGACAGGATTGAATTCGAGAAGGAGACCGGTCGCGTCTGCACCCCGTTTCCGGGCTGATCGGAGGTGGACAGCCACAGAAGGCACGGAGAGCCCAGAGAGGGGATCCCTTCTCGTTCGGCTCAGTGCTCTCCGAGCCTCTGCGGCTGCAGGTGCCGCGCAGTCTTCGCACTGTGCATTCGCCTGCAGAATTCGACGTTTTGCTTGACGGCATACGAGAGCGAGGGCAGACCGGCTGGCGGCCTTTCGGGAAGTTCAGGACTCGACAGCTGCTCAAGCTTCCCAAACCCCACGCTGTGCTAAGATACTCAACGTCCGCATGAGCAATGTCGAAACCGCCAAGCAGCACACTTGGAGGCAGCAGTTGCGAAGCACCTCCCGCATCATCTTGGGCTTTCTCTTGCTGGTCGCCCTCTTCCACATGGGCGCCGCCACCTCGCTGAGTTGGGTGCCCGCTCAGCAGCGTCAGCAGGTCGACCTGGAAGTGCCCCTGCGGACATTGAAGGGTGAACAAGCCTCTCTTCAGGATCTGAAGGGCAAAGTGCTCTTCCTCAACTTCTGGGCCACTTGGTGCGGGCCTTGCCGGCGCGAGATGCCGGATATCGAAAAGATGCAGCAGGAACTGGCTCCCGAAGGCGTTGTGGTGGCCCTGATCAGCGATGACTCGGCCCAGGACGTCCAGGCTTACCTGGAAAAATCTCCCTTTCCTTTCCGGTTCTTGCTTGACCCCGATAACGACCTGGCCTTCAAGCTGGGGGTGGACACGCTGCCTACGACTCTGATCGTAGACCGTCAGGGCCGTGCTGCCTTGGCTCATGTGGGCGCTTACGACTGGGATTCGCCGCAAGCCATCGAAGAGCTTCGCCGACTGGCGGGCGAGTAGTCCGATCGGGCGACTACTACTTGTGCCGTAAGACACAGGATTCAACCTCTGAGGGCCGCCTGGATGCTTCCCAAAACGCTCGGTGAACTCAAGCAGGACTCCCGTTTTCCCCACTGTTTCCGTTCCATCAAAGATGAAGTGCGCAACAACCTGATGGGCCGGCTGACGACGGGCGAAGAAGACCTCTTCCCGGGCATTATCGGCTATGAGGAGACAGCCATCCCGGCCATTCTCAATGCCTTGCTTTCGCGCCACAATTTCATCCTGCTGGGTTTGCGGGGCCAGGCAAAGAGCCGCATCCTGCGGCAGCTGACCGACTTGCTGGATCGGGATATTGCCGCCATCGAAGGCTGCGAGATTCACGACGACCCCTTTCATCCCATCTGCAGCTCCTGCCGACGCCGCCTGAAGAAGGAAGGCGACGATTTGCCCATCCGGTGGGTGCCCCGCCAGAATCGCTTCGTCGAAAAGTTGGCCACGCCCGACGTGACCATCGCCGACATCATCGGCGATCTGGACCCTATCAAGGCGGCCAAAGCGGGACAGGATCTCTCGGCGGTCGAGAACATTCACTTCGGATTGCTTCCCCGCGCCCACCGATCGATCTTCGCCATCAACGAACTGCCCGATCTGGCGCCCAAGATCCAGGTGGGGCTGTTCAACGTCCTGCAGGAAGGGGACGTGCAGATCAAAGGCTTCCCTATCCGGATGCCGCTGGACGTACTGATGGTCTTCACCGCCAACCCTGAGGACTACACGGCGCGGGGCAAGATCATCACGCCTTTGAAGGACCGGATCGGCGCCGAGGTGCGCACCCACTATCCGGCCCGCATCCAGGACGGCATCCGCATCACCCGCCAGGAAGCCTGGACCGATCGTTCCAGTTCCCTGCCCCTTCGAATCCCCGATTATGTGGAGGAGGTGGTGGAAGCCATCGCGTTTCAGGGCCGCAAGGACGGGCGCATCGACCATCGCTCCGGAGTCAGCCAACGCCTGCCGATATCCTGTTTGGAGTGCGCGGCCAGCAACGCTGAACGGAGGGCCGTCCTGCATGGCGAGAAGGAGGCGGTGGTCCGGGTGGCCGACATCTATGCCGCCCTGCCGGCCATTACAGGCAAGTTGGAGCTGGAATACGAAGGGGAGCTGAGGGGCGCTGAAGCCATTGCCCACGAACTGATCCGGGTGGCCGTCCTGAAGGCTTTTGTGAAGCGGTTCGGCAAGCAGCAGTTCGACCAGATCGTGCAGTGGTTTGACTTGGGAGGCGAACTGGCGGTCAGCGACCAGACCGGCGCCGACGAATTCTGCAGCAAGGTCCAGTCCATTCAGGGCCTGGAGAAGTCCCTAAAAAAACTGGGCATCCGGCCCAAATCCGGCTTGCCCAAAAAAGCAGCCGCCCTGGAATTCGTGTTGGAAGGCCTGCACTCCCAAAAGCGTATCAGCCGCAATGCCCGACGCGGCTACTACCGGGAGGCGCCGGAGCCGGAGCGCGACTTGCTCGAAACGCTGCGCGAGCGAGGGCAACGGTCGTTCAACTAAGGAGGGTCTTGACGCGAGACCCAAGGACCATGGCTCGATACTTCTACAGCAAGTACGTCCCCAATCCGCTCAGTGAGCTGGATCTGGAGTCCTTGCTGGAACGGCTGCGCGACTTCTTTTTGGACAGCGGCTTCCAAGGCCAGTTCTATCCCGGCGAGCCCTCCCCCCACAGCTTGCAGGCTCTTTATCGCGCCCTGGCCCACGTGCTGGCGGGCGACGACCGCCTGCCCGAGGAGTGGCGCCGGGCTTTGGCTGAATTCGATGATGAATACCCGGACGGAAGCTTGCCCGAAGACGTGCAGGACTTCCTCGATCGACTCATCCAGCGGCTGGTTCAGGAAAACTATCTGACGGTGGATCAACAGGCTTCCGGCGATGGGCAAGGCGCCCAATCCGAAGCCGACCCGAGCCGTGCCCGCTTTCGGCTCACCGAAAAGAGCATCGACTACCTGGGACACAAGTCATTGCGCGACATCCTTTCGGCCGTGGGCCGCAGCAGCTTCGGAAACCACCGGGTACGCGAGCTTTCAACCGGCGTTGAATCGGACTGGCACAGCCGGCCCTACGAATACGGCGACAACCTCAACCTGGACGTCAACGCCACCCTGATGAACGCCATTCAGCGCGAGGGCCTTCAGGTGCCGCTCAACCTGGAGTACTCCGACTTGATGGTTCACCAGACCGAGCACCGCAGTTCCTGCGCCACCGTCATCATGCTCGACTGCAGCCACAGCATGATCCTCTACGGCGAGGACCGCTTCACTCCTGCCAAGAAGGTCACCCTGGCCCTGGCTCACATGATCCGCACCCAGTATCCGGAGGATACCCTCAAGGTGGTTCTCTTCCATGATTCGGCCGAAGAGGTTCCGATGCAGCAGGTGGCCTCCATCCAGGTGGGCCCCTATCACACCAATACCTTCGAGGGCTTCCGGCAAGCCAGGCGCATCCTGATGAACCAGAAAAATGACTTGCGTCAAATCATCATGGTCACCGACGGCAAGCCCTCGGCCCTTACCCTTCCGAACGGCCAGGTCTACAAGAACTCCTTCGGCCTGGACCCCTACATCCTGAGCGAGACCTTCAAGGAAGCCGCCAACTGCCGGCGTTCGGGAATCCTGATCAACACCTTCATGCTGGCCCGCGACTACTACCTGGTCCAGTTCGTGCAGCGCATCGCCCAGATTTCCCAGGGCAAAGCCTACCTGACCAGCGTCGACAACCTGGCCGAGCATGTCCTGATGGACTTCAAGGCCAACAAGACGCGGGTGGTGCATTAA
>JANQFM010000032.1 GCA_028277865.1 Acidobacteriota bacterium | reverse complement strand
CCCAGAAAAAGCGCGTTTGCATCCGAGCAGATTGCCGAGATCACCTGAAAGCCAGACCTGACGGGTATTCTAGAGGCTGAAAAACAAAACCCGGAACACCCGTCAGGAGGCATTTCAGGTGTACATTAAGGATAGCGCGATTGAGGGCCAGAGGAAAGAGGAAGATCCGGCTGGCGGCAGGCCATTCCCGGTGCTGACGCCCGGAAACATCCATTACTCCGTGGCCGAGAAGGGCCAGGGGATCTGCTGGGGCGGCCTGGGCCTGGTGCAGCAGCTTGCCGGCCGCCTGGGCCTGGCCGAGATAATCGACCGGCGCGTGCGAGTGCTCAAGCGCCACCTTCCCTACCACGAGTCCGACCATGTGCTGAGCCAGGTCTACAACGTGGCGAGCGGGGGCGCCTGCCTGCAGGACGCCGAGGCCAAGCGCCGGGACGGCAACTACCGGCGGGCGGTGGGTGCGGAGAGGCTTCCGGCCCCGAGCACTTCGGGGGACTTCCTGCGGCGGTTCTCGCCCGAGGACGTGGAGGACCTTCAGGAGTCGTTCAACGAGGCGCGCCTGAAGGTGTGGGCGGCCCAGCCGAAGCGCTGGCGCAAGCTGGCCCGGATCGACGTGGACGGGACGATGGCGCCGACGAGCGGGGAATGCAAGGAGGGCATGGGCCTGAGCTACAACGGCCAGTGGGGCTACCACCCCCTGGTGATCAGCCTGGCCAACAGCAACGAGGTGCTGTACACGGCCAACCGGCCGGGCAACCGCCCTTCGCACGACGGGGCGGTTGCCTGGATCGACCGGTCCGTGGCCCTGGCGCGGCGCGGGGGCTTCGGCAAGGTGCGGCTGCGGGGGGACACGGACTTCGCGCTGACGGCCCACTTCGACCGCTGGAGCGAGGGGGGCGTCGAGTTCGTCTTCGGCATGGATGCGCACCCGAGCTTCGTCAAGTTGGCGGAGGCGATCCCGGAGGAGCGCTTCCGGCCCCTGGCGCGCCGCAAGCGCCAGCCGAAGGGTCGGCCGCGCCGCAAGGCGAAGCGTGTCAAGGAGCAGATCGTCGTCGAGAAGGGGTACAGGAACCGGGTCTTGGCGGAGGAGCATGTGGCGGAGCTGGAGTACCGGCCGGGCAAATGCCAGAAAACCTACAGGATGGTGGTGCTGCGCAAGAGGATCAAGGTGCTGGAGGGCCAAAAGCGGCTCTTCGACGAGGAGCTCTTCCTGTTCTATGTCACCAACGTGCCACCCCGCGAGCTGAGCACGGCTGGGGCGGTGCGCGAAAGCAACAGCCGCTGCAACCAGGAGAACGTGATCGAGCAGCTGAAGAACGGGGTGGAGGCCATGCGCATGCCCAGCGACAGGCTGGAGTCGAACTGGGTGTACCTGGTGATCGCCAGCCAGGCCTGGAACCTGAAGTCCTGGCTGGGCCTGGCGCTGCCGGAGGAGAGCGGGGCGCGCCAGCTGGTGCGCATGCACTTCCGGCGCTTCCTGCGCGAGTGGGTGCAGGTCCCCTGCCAGGTGGTGCGGCGAGGCGGGCAGCTCATCTTCCGGCTGCTGAGCCGCAACCAGTGGACGCCCCTGCTGATCCAGGGCTCCCTCCTTCTGCGCACCGGGCGGCTGGCCCTCTGAGGCGCGGCCGCCTTCCCCCCGGAAAGCCGAAGCGAGCAGGTTTCAGGGAGAGGTGTCGGCGCTGGCCGGAGAGTTGCGCGCCGACCAGTCAACTTGTTTGGCATATAGAGAAAAATTTGCTGCCAGGGGTGCGCGGTCCGCTGGGCAGGCTCCGAAAAAAAGCTAAAAATCACTCAAACGGCGTTTCTCGACGCGTCAGGTTCTTAATGCGCTTATTTTGGGACTAGTACCTCGTCAGCTCTGAATCTATGACTTCTGAGCGGCCCTCGCGGCCGATCTCTGCGTGGCGCTTCCTCGACGTAGTCCGGGCTATGCTTGCGTCAGCGCGCCTTGATCTCGACCACGAATGGCTCGCTCATAAGCCACACATTCAAAGCTGACGAGGTACTAGCTCGGATTTCTCATGGGTTGCCGTCGCGAGGGGCCGCAAGCGCCGTCCTGGCAAGGCGTCGCGACCGAGGCCCGCGCAGGCGTACTGTACTGTACGTCGAGCAGGCCGAGGGAGCGCAACGCAGCCAGGGCGGATGATGGCGGCTCCGCAGTAGGTAACCCATGAGAAATCCGGGCTAAAGTAGAGGGTGAAATGTGACGATGGGAAGGGTTGGAGTCTGCGGATTGCCGGATTGCGCCTGAAGCGAGTCAGCAGCTCATCGACCGGAGGGCTGGAATATGGTGTCAAATCCCAAGGCACGGGAAGCAGAACTGATCGTAGAAGAGTTGGGCCAGGAGACTCTCGTCTACGACCTGAGAAAGGACCGTGCCCATTGCCTCAACCCGGCCAGTGCCTGGATTTGGAAGAATTGTGATGGACATACCGGCGTGGCGGAGTTGACACGATCTCTTTCCCGGCACCTGGGATCGTCCTATCAGGAGCACTTGGTTTGGCATTCCCTGGAACAGCTCGCGCGGGCCGGACTTCTCCAAGAGCCGATCAAACCGCCCCTCGGAATGATGCCCACTTCCCGTCGTCAGTTCGCCCTGCAGGCCGGCAAGCTGGCTCTTCTGGTCCCAGTGGTCACTTCCATCACCGCTCCCTTGTCGGCGCAAATCCTGTCCTGCACCAGCGATTGCAGTGGGAAACCGGACTGCACCCCTTGCACCGATCGCCAGGGCCGCTGCCGGAGGTTTTGCTGCCGGGGCCGTTGCAGAGGCGCTTCGGCAGCACGCAGCCAATGCAAATGCGGCGGCGATGATGACGACAACGACGACAGCGGTGATGATGATGATGATTAGCCCCGGCGGGGCGTAGCCTCAGACCGGAAGGCTGTAGGCTGCAGGTTCAAAATTCAGACTGGCAACTGCCTATTTCGAAGCGCCGACGGTCGGATTTGGCTCAAAGTTGAAGAAAACGGCAACCCTTCGTCCCCTGGCCTTGACCGCCCCACTCAGCCATGCTCACCCACCTTCAACCCAGATGTAGCCAGGCGAGCTCGCTCGATTGCGAGCGAGAGGTCATCCTGAGGTGTGTACGTCGCTTTTCAGGCTGCGCCTCCAAGAGCGACTTGAAGCTGCGGCAATGCCGAATCAATGATTGGGACCGGCTCGTCCATCTGGCCGAAGAGGAGGCGGTGGATGGGATTGTGGCCGCCCAATTGCAGGAATTGGCCTCGGAGGATTCCATGCCTGCAGAGGCATTGCGGCAGGTAATCCGGGGCGCCTTTCGGCGTGGCGGTGCATTCTGGTCTGTCGTCCAGTCGCTGCGGCAGGATTTGGCCGAGCAGCATCTTTCAGCCATCCTCCTCAAGGGAGCTGCTCTGCTGGACACGGTATACGGGAAGCGGGTTCATCTGAGGCCGCTCAGCGACATCGACCTGCTCATCCGGCCTTCGGATGAATCAAGAATGGTCCGATTGCTGCGGCGGCGGGGATTTGTCCGGGATGATCCGGCCAATCTGGTCTTCCTGCGCGGGCCTGTCGCCGTCGATGTCCATCTGGACCTGATCGGCGCCGGTCGGATCCGCAGTCGCGACCTGGCCTACCGCTTGGAGGCTTCGTCCTTGTGGGACAATTCGCGGCGCAGTTCGAATCAACCGCCCCATTCCTCAGGCGGATTTCGTCTGCTTTCTCCCGAACATCAGTTCCTTCACCTGGCGGTCCACGGCCTGAAGCATTCCTTTTGCCGCTTGATTTGGCTTGTCGACCTGGCTCTGGTCTGGCGCGAGGTCAGGCCCGATCACCTCTTGAAGCAAGCTGAGGCCTGGGGGATGGAACGCCCGCTGAGTTACTGCCTGTGGGGGCTTCGAAAACTGTTTTGCCTGCAAGAAGTAGCCCCGCTGCAAGCCCGCCTTCCCGGCCTCAACCGGGCAGAGGAGATCTTCTTGGCCGGTGTGTTCCAGCGCCGTGCCGAGTCGCTGGGTCCAGTGATGCAGGCTTTCTCAGTGCCGGGCTTGCGGAATCGACTGGCCTATTTGTCAGAGTCCGCATTTCCCAGACGCCGGATCCTCTCTCAGATGTTCCCCCATACACCTGCCTGGTTGGCCTACCCGAAGCGCGCCGCCCGTTTGATTCAGCTGGGGATTCGAGAAGTGCGCCGATCCGTCGGGGGAAGCCGGCAAAAAGGCGCCAAGGCCTGACGAGGCCCATGCGAAATCTTGATTGGTGAAGATTTTCGCGTGAGTTTCGTGGCCTTTGAAGGGCTCCCCTTTCTCCCCCACCCGGGTCGGCGTTGATCCCGCACCGGGAAAACGCTATCTTAGGCACGCGAGTCAACGCATTAGAAGAGTCCGAAACGGGGAGAACTCGGACTGGAGCCTGGATATGAGTTGGTTGTCATTTTTCAATCGATCGCCCGGCAAGAAGATCGAACGCTTGCGCAAGAAGGTTAAGGAGCCTCACGGCGACCCTGCCAACCGGATCAATGCGGTGCAACGACTGATGGAGATGGGGACGCCTGAAGCCTACCTGACCGTGTTGGAGCGATTCAAGATCTACGTTTCGCCATCGCGTCAGGACGAGGAAGAAAAGGAAGAGCTGCTCTCCTGGATCGCCAATGCCGGGGAAGAGGTCGTTGCGCCGTTGATTCGTTTTCTCAAAAGTGAAAGGCAGGTCTACTGGCCGGTCGAAGCCCTCAAGCGGATCCTCTCAGAAGACGAACTCATCGCCAAGCTGACCGAGGTGCTGCGCCATCACTGGGATCGCCCTCCAGCCAGCCCTGATCCCAAGGCCCAACTCATCCGGGCGCTGGGCAAGCTGCGCTCTCCCGAGTTGGACGAAGCAGTGCGCCGTTTCCTGGACGACGACGACGATGACGTGGTGCTGGCTGTATTGGATTATCTATACGCCAGCAATGATGAAGAGGCCAATCGGGACGCCGTCCTCAAATGCTACCTGGATTGCGAAGACCGGCCCCGTGTGCGCGCCTACATTCTGGAGCGATTGGCCGAAAAGGGCTGGAGGGTGCGCGGGCACCGGCCCAAAGTGGAAGAAACCCTGCCTGAGGACTACAAGCTCACCCGCGATGGCGTGCTGAAACGCATCCGAATGCGGCGATGATCCCCCTGATCCTCCGCCACGTCACCCACACCAAGCATAATTAATAAGACCGTACCAGCCGAAGTGCGGACGCGGGGAAGGACGACCATGCCCAGTACAGCTCTATCCATCCTGTTCCTCCTCAAAGGTTGCCTGGCCTTGTCTCTTGTATCGGCGCTGCCTCAGGGTGCAGGGCAAGCAGTCCGGCAAGGCGGATCGGCGCTCGCGGATTGCAGCCTCAATCAAGTCGAAGGCAATCGGGCCTACAAGGAGTCGGAGGGACGCCTGCCCGAGCACCGCATCGGACGCAACGACGTTTTGGGCGTCACGGTCTGGAACGGCGCCGATCTGCAGGAGTCCAAGATCAAAGTCGCTGAGGACGGCACCATTTTCGTTCCCTTCGGCCTCAATGAAAACCTGCTGGTGGAAGGCTGCACTTCAAGTGAGTTGAAGCGGGGCATTCTCGAAAGTCTGACACGCTACTACCGCTCTCCCCAGGTGCAAGTCGTCATCGACAGCTACCAGTCCAAGCGCGCCTATCTGCTGGGAACGGTACGATGGGGCACGGGACGCGGCCCCGGGCTGTGGCCTTTGGCCGGCAAAAAGCGCATCCTGGAGTTCATTACCGAAAACGGCGGCTTCACCGAAAACTCCAACCTGACGGCCGTGCAGCTCAATCGCGCCAGCGGCGAGGTGCTGCGCCTCAATCTTTCCGACGTCATCTTCAGGGGGGATCTGGACCAGAATCCTGTGGTCGACGACGGCGACATCGTCTGGGTGCCTCCCAAAGAGGTGGGCAGCAATACGTATTACCTCTTCGGGGAAGTGCGCAATCCCGGTGTGGTCATCAGCGAGACCCCGCTCACAGTAGTGGATGCGATCTCCAAGGCGGGCAGCCTGACTCGGGATGCGGCCCAAAAAGGCATCTTCCTGGTGCGCGGAGACCTGAACGAACCGCATGTTGTGCAGCTGAATCTCAAGAAACTGTTCCGCCATGCCGATCTGTCTCAAAATGCAGTCTTGGAAGACCATGACATCCTTTTTGTGGCCAAGAGCCCGGGGACCAAGATGCGCGACGTCATGGCCATCATCTCGCCCATTATCGGCGTGATCCGCGATGCGGTCTTTTTGCGGGAGGTCACCAGAGACAACTGAGGGTGAGCGGTTCGAGGGTCAATCGTGGCTGAATTCGAATTCAACATTCGGGACATTTACCGCATCTTGCGGCGGCGCAAGTGGGTTCTGGTCATTTCACCAATTCTGGTGGGCGCCTTGACCTATTTTATCGCCCCCCAGCCGAGCCCCACCTATCAGGCCGAAGCCCTGGTCAAGATCTCCCGCGTGGCTGCAAACATGCAGGCATTGCTCATCGAGGCCCTCAGCTATTACCAGGGCGACAACATCGAAACCCAGTCGCGCATCATTACCAGCCAACTCATCAAGGTGCGGGTGGCCCGCGGGCTGGCACGCCTGGGAAGGTACCCGGAGTTCGGCGAGATCGACCCGGACCTTTCAGATGCCGAAATCCTGGCCGACCGGCGCCTGGTGGATGTGGTGGAAGGGATTGACATTGCGGCGGACCGCAAGGGCGACAGCGACATCGTGGGGATCACTTCGCTGGCCGACTCGGAAGCCCTGGCCGTAGACACGGCCAACATCTCCACTCAAGCCTTCATTCAATACAACCGTGATCAAAGAAGCGCCCAGATCGAACAGGCTCTTGCCTTCATCCAGCAGCGCATCCGCGAAACCGAGAGCGGACTCACCCAGGCGGAGCAGGACTTGCGCCAATTCAAGAGCCGCTTCGCCGCCTCGCTGATCCTGCCGGAGTCCGACCGGGGCGGGCTGAGCGATCAGATCGACCGCCACAGGCGCACCCTGAGCAACCTCAACCGGGGCATCGAACAGCTGGAACGCATTTCGACCGTTGAGGAGTACCTCTCCTACTCGCCCTTTTACATCGACCTCAACGACAGCCTGATCACCCAATTGGAGCGGCAGCTGCTCGATTTTGTCTCCCAGATGAATAAGCTGCGCAGCCAACAGCGCAACCTGCTCCAGTTTCAGACCGAGCAGGCCCAGTCGGTTGTGCAGAACAAGGCCGCCATTGAGGAGCTTCAGGAACGGGTCCAGGAGACCATTCAGAGCCTGCTGCTGCGCTACAAGGGCATCCGCAGCGAGTTGCAGGCCGAAAGCCAGGTCCTGCAGCGCCGCATCCAGCAAGTGGAGGATTATCCAGAGACCCAGCGCCGCCAGGCGACCTTGGAGCGCGAGGTGGAGTTGAAGGCCGAGGCCCTGGGAGAGCTGCAAAAGCGCCTGCAAGACGCAGAGATCCAAAAAGCCGGCGAGGTGGAAGAGATCTCCCTGGTCGAATCGGCCCGGACAGCGATTGCCAACCTGCCGCCCACACGCTGGAGCAAAGTGGCGGTGGGACTGATCCTGGGCCTTTTGATGGGGGGCGTCTTCGCCTTCATCCTGGAGTCGCTGGACACCTCGATCGGCACCATCGAAGGCGTGGAAAGCTATTTGAAGGTGCCTGTATTGGGCGTGATTCCCCACATGAACCAGGAAGCGGTGCGTAAGAGCATCATCCCGGGCCGCTTGAGCGAAGATAACCTGGCGGAGCTCAGCGCCTTGTGCTCTCACTTCGCCCCTGGCGAACCGGTCTCCGAAGCTTGCCGCACCATGCGCACCCACCTGGACCTGCTTTTCAAGAGGAATAAGTGGAAGACGCTGCTTTTGACCTCCTCTGTGCTGCAGGAAGGAAAGTCCACCACATCCTCCAACTTGGCCGTGGTCTTCGCCCAGTCCGGCCTGCGGACGCTGCTCATCGATGCCGACCTGCGCCGTCCCCAGGTGCACAAGACCTTCGGGCTGGAGCGCAGCCCAGGCCTTTCCGACATCCTCTTGGGGGTTACCGACTGGGATGGTGCCATTCGATCCATCGATGACCTGATCCTGGGCAAGTTCGGCCTCGAAAACGCCCATCTCAATCCGGGGCTGGAATACCTTTTTCTGCTTTCGGCCGGACGCTCGGTTGACAACCCCTCCGAATTGCTGGGAACAGACCGCTTTCGGGAATTGCTGCAAAGGGCCGCACGGGAGTACGACTTTGTCATCGTCGATGTGGCGCCGGTCATGCCGGTGGCTGACGCGTCGGTGCTGGCGCCCCAAGCGGACGCCACCCTGCTGGCCTACCAAATCGGCCGCGTCAGCCGTGACGTGGTCTTTCGCTCCAAGACTCGCCTGGATGGCCTGGGGGCAAATGTTGTCGGCATTGTGATGAACGACATCGAGGCCGAGATCGACTACTACCGGGGATTTCAGCATTACGACTATTCCTACCAATACGGCCCTGAAACATCGGTTGGCAAAGGCTTCCTGGACCGCTTTCGCAGCCGTCGGCGGACGGATAGCGGGAAGGCATCGCGCCCTCAGGCAGAGTATCGGCCGCCTTCCGTCGAGAGCCGTCCAGCAAGGCGCAAAGAGCAGCAGGAGATTGACGACGTCCTTTCCCTGACACGGGACAAGGATCCCGGCAAACAGAAGAGGGGCAACCAGCCCGGGCAGTAGAGGAAACCGGGGAAGAGCAGTGCAGAAAGGCTCGCACAGTCACGGAACGCAGAGTTGCCCCAAGCCGCATCGCGGGCTGCTTGCGGTCGCCAGCGGCAAGGGCGGGGTCGGCAAGACGACGGTGACTGCAGGACTGGCGATGAGCCTGGCTGAGCAGCTGTCCGGCAGCGGTCGGCAGGTCGCTGCAGTGGATCTTGACTTGGGCTGCGGCAACCTCAACACCTGCCTGGGTGTCTCGCAACCCAACGGATCGATCGAAGATTTCTTGTTTCAAAGGGTCGCGGACCTGAATTCATTGTGGAGCAGGACGGCCCTGGACAACCTGAGGCTGATCAGCGGTTCCTACCAGAGCCCCGAGACCTTCCGTTTTTCGGATACGGCCTGCCGCCGGCTCTACTCCCATCTGGCTCGCCTGGAGGACGAAGCGGTATTGCTGGATCTGGGCGCCGGTGCTTCGCGGGAGGTTCTGGAGTCCTTTGTCCAGGCTGGGCAGCGCCTGCTGGTGGTGGCCCCCGAAGCCCTCTCGCTGCACAACGGCTACCTCTTCATCAAGAGGGCGCTCTTCCACTATTTGCTGGGCGAACTGCGCCGGGAGGAGTTCCTGCTGCCTGTTTTCCGGAAGCTGCAGCAAATCCTCCAGCAGGATGCCGCCACCCGCCTGGAGGGGATTTTGGACCAGGTGAAGGCCTGGGACCGGTATTCCGGCTACATCCTGGCAGGCCTGCTGGACGATTTCCAGCTCCATTGGGTGGTCAACATGTACCAGGGGAAGGCAGAGGAACGCACCCTCTCGAAGTTCGAACAGCTTGTCCAGCGCCAGTTTGCCCTCAACGGCAACTTCCGCTGCCTGGGCCGTATCGAGTTCGACCGGCGTTTTTCAATCTGCGTCCGAAACATCCGCCCCTTTTTCCTGGACCACCCCGATTCCCGTGCCGCCCACAGCCTCCGCAAGGTGTCGTCTCGGCTGCTTCCACATGGGGCCCTGCCTTGGGGAGTTTCACGCATAGACGCAAAGCCGCAAAGTGCATAAAATAAAGGGCTTGTGAATAACACGTGGAGCCAAAGAATGGCGAATCAACGAGTTAGCCTCTCGTATCTCGTACATATTTGGTTAACCCGTCCCAACCCTGCTGATTTGACGGAAGCACATGCCATAAAGCATGGCAAAACGCCACCGTCGGGCCCGCCCCGGCGGAGCGAATGACTGAATGGCTAGCCGCGAGCCAGCAACCTCATCGCAGTCTCTGCGCATCCCCTCCC
>JANQFM010001103.1 GCA_028277865.1 Acidobacteriota bacterium | reverse complement strand
GCATGTGCTTCCGTCAAATCAGCGGCATTGGGACGGGTTAATGTTCAGACAGTAAGGTCAAACCCTTTCTTTTCTGACCTTTGCGCCTTTGCGTGAGATCTGCTCTGGGCTTTTTCCCCGCTCATTCTGAGCCTAGTTTCTTCCTGCAGGCTTCTCTCCGCTCTTCCTGACTCCTTGCTCTATTTTCGCGGTCTCCCCTTGACACCTCCGGCAAGTAATGCTACAGTTTGTCGCATTACAAGTTGTCGCGGAGAGACGATGAAAAAAAAGACAGCCACACTCAGCCCTCTTGAAAACCGATTGATGCAGCTTGTTTGGGAGCGCGGATCCTCGACCGCCGAGCAGGTGCGTCAGGCTTTGCAGCCGGACCGGCCCCTCAAGGAGTCCACCGTGCGCACGCTGCTGCGCCGCATGGAGGAAAAGGGCTTTCTGAATCACCGGGTCCAAGGCCGAACTTACGTTTACAGTCCCGCGGTTCCGCCGCAAAAGGCCGCCGCACGGGCCGTCCGCCAGATCGTGGATCGTTTTTGCGGCGGTTCCGTTGAAGCCCTTCTGGTGGGAATGGTGGACGACGAGCTGTTGGACTCAGACGAGCTTCAGCGCCTGGCCGACAAGTTGAACCGCGAAGGGGGAGAAGCATGAACTTGGAATGGACCGAAGGCGTTCTCTGGTACCTGGCCGACCTGAGCCTCAAAGGAGGATTGATGGCACTGCTGGCCGCCGCCGTACTGCGACTGGGCCGTATCCGCGAGGCCGCTGTACAGCACCAAGTCTGGCTGGCAGTCCTGTTGGGCATGCTTGTGCTGGCCCCTGCGGGGTTTTTCATGGCCGGCATTGAAATCTCCCTCCCCATCGAAAGGGCCGTCCCCTCGGCACCGACGGAAAAGGCCGATCTGGTTCCTGCACCTGCCCGACCCGATCCGCAGCCCGGCAGCTCCCCCCGCCTGCGTCAGCCTTCCAGCCCAGACCCAATGGCTGCCGCCAGCCTCGTCGAACAGCCTGTCGCAGCTACCCGGGGATTCTGGTCCTTCACCTGGGTCGAGGTCATCTTTGCACTTTATATCTTGGGCGCTTTTTTCGTCTTGGGCCGGATCTTTGTCGGATTGGCTTTGCGTAGATGGCTGCTCCGTCAAGCACAGCCGCTCAAAGACGGGCCGCCTCTGCAAACGGCCCGTCGCCTGGCTGCCCTGGCTGCGATGTCCCTTCCAGGCCTATGGGTTTCCGACAGAGCCCGGGTCCCATTCGCTTTGCCGGGCCGCATCGTGCTCCCTGAGGACTGGCACCGATGGAGCCCGGAGCAGATCGAGTCGGTCTTGGCCCATGAAATGGCCCATCTGCGTCGCCGAGATCCCTGGATCCAACTGGCCGGATGGGTCAACCGCGCCTTGTATTGGTTTCACCCGGCTGCCGTCTGGGTCGCCCGCCGATTGGCCGTTCATTCCGAACAGGCCAGTGACCGCCTGGCCCTGCAATGGACCGGACAGTCACGGCGCATCTACGCCCGTCACCTCATCGACGTCGCAGCCCCCCTGGCAATTCGATCCAACCGAATCCTGATAGGAGGAGTACCCATGGCCCGTCAAAGTCAAGTCCGGCGTCGCATCGAAGCGCTGTTCCGCTCCGATGAATCGCCTTGTGCATCGCGCTTGTGGATCTATCCGGTCGTCGCCATCTGCCTGCTGGCCGCTTCCGGATTCCGCCTGGCGCCCGGCGCCGAAGCCTCCCAGTCCCGCGTCCAGGTCAAGCGGGTCGGGCAAGAGAGCGGGCAACGGCTGGCCTGGCGTTACATGCCCATGCCCCAGCCCATGCCTCAACCCATGCCCCGGCCCATGCCCCAGCCGGTCCCGACGCCGATGGGTTCGTCAGGGCATTCCATGCGGGTTTCCCCCAGCCCTTCGCCCAGCCCCTCACCTTCGCCCAGCCCTTCCCCGCGAGTGGTGCGCCGTGTCCAGCAACAGTCCGAGGACGCTCAATTGAGGCGTCAACTGATCGATTCGCTGCGCTCCTCCGATCCCGTTGAGAGGGCCGATGCGGCCTATCGCCTGAGGGAGTTCGAGGCCGCGCCGGAAGCTGTTGCGGCGCTGGTGGACATGTTGGGTGACCGGACCCCCATCGATTCGCTTCCCAGCTGGCAGGGAAAGCGATGGTCGAGTTTTGAGGAAGCAACCGATCCGGGCCTCGAGGCTGCTGCCACCTTGGGGTCTTTCGGCGAAGAAGCCGTAGACGAATTGATATCGGCCCTCTCAACAGGCGGCCCCGAAGTGCGCCGCGACGCTGCTCACGGGCTGGGCCTGACGGG
>JANQFM010001098.1 GCA_028277865.1 Acidobacteriota bacterium | reverse complement strand
TCATGGCTTGAGCCCTTTGGATTTCAAGCAATCCCGCAAATTTTCGAGACCCCGGTAGACGAGATTCTCAGTACGCTTATTGTCCCAACCCAGCAACTGAGCCGCCTCCGGGACCGTGTGCCCCATTAAGTAGAGGATGACTGCTCTTCGGCGGGGATCGATGAGGCGACTGAGGCAATCCTGGATGCCCTTTCCCAGTTCTGCGCCAGCCACGGCCCTCTCCGGACCCGGATCCCGGTGGGCCCAGGGAGTCTCCCCGCCCGACGAATCCTCCAAGGGGATCTCCTGGAGCCGACGAAGTCGCCGGATCTCGTCCACCAGGGCACTGTGAGCCACCCTCCACAAGTACGACGACGAAAACTCCCTCTTTCCCTCACTTCGCCTTCTAATTTCCATGACTCGGATGATTGAGGCCTGGACGATGTCTTCACTGCGGTCTGAAAGCCATCCGGGGCAAACGCGCTTGACCGCATACGCCAGAGCTTCGCGAAGCTTGGTGTATTCCTCTTCTAGATCGTCGGAAGATGTGTGGTCGGTGGAACTGGATTCGGTCAAAAGGGCAGTCTCCGTAACTCCCGTATGATGTCACACGAATCTGGAGCAATTAGTCAAATGGCAGCATTCTAGCACAGCTTATATCTGCTGGTGCCGCTTGTAAACTCTCTACTTCTGAAGGGTTGCCCTCGCATTCAAGGTCGGCGAAAAGCACAGAAAATGGCTTGAAATGAACGGCTTGGGACTCGAGGCCAAGGCCGTTCTTCCCGTCTAGCGTTATCAGGTCCGGCACCCTCCACCTTAGAGTATAAGCAGAAACAGTTGGGTGAGGCTGCGAGCGGCTTTCTGCACCCCGACCGGCGCTGCACATCAAAGCCGATGCTTCGTATAATGGATTTCGATGCCTGAAGACGCCCTCCCTGAGACTCGAGATCCGGATGTAGAACAAGAGTACGTCCCCGAAGACGATGCGATTATCGGCAAGGCTTTTCGGTGGTCGCTGTTGGTGATCGCCATCTTGGCTGTGGGGGTTGCTTCGGCCCTTTATTTCCGCAGCCCCGAGGAACCTGTCGACCAGGTCCGCCAGATCGATGCGGCGCCTCCGGCAAAACTGGAGCAATCGAGCGACCAGATGCCTCAGGTCCATTTCACAGATGTCACCAGCCAGGCGGGAATTCGTTTCGTACACAACAACGGCGCCCGGGGAGGCAAGTTTCTGCCTGAGACAATGGGCAGCGGCGCAGCATTCCTGGACTACGACAACGACGGCGACCAGGATCTGCTTTTGGTCAATGCATCGGATTGGCCTTGGTCGAAAGGATCGAAGAATGGATCCCCGATGGCGCTTTATGCCAATGACAATCAGGGGCGATTTCGAGACGTGGCCGCTGAGGCCGGGTTGGCTGTGAGCTTTTATGGGGTTGGGGTGGCGGCTGGCGACTATGACAACGACGGCGATATCGACCTCTTTTTCACAGCCGTCGGGCCCAACCGGCTTTTCCGTAATCAAGGCGGGCGCTTTGTGGAAGTGACCGAGCAGGCCGGCGTTGCGGGGCACGATCAAGAATGGAGCGCCAGCGCCGGTTTTCTGGATTACGACAACGATGGGCTGCTCGATTTGTTCGTCTGCAACTACGTCCAATGGAGCCGGCAAGTCGATCTGGACTTGAACTTCACCCTCAACGGCACCGACCGCGCCTATGGCCCGCCCACCAATTTCAAGGGAACCCATCCTTATCTATACCGTAACAACGGCGACGGAACTTTCAGTGACGCCTCGGCCCAGTCTGGAATCCAGGTCGAAAATCCCGCCACCGGCGATCCCATGGCCAAATCATTGGCCTTATACGCGGTCGATCTGGAGGGCGATGGTTTTATTGACGTGGCGGTGGCCAACGACACGGTTCAGAACTTTCTTTTTCACAACCAAGGAGACGGAACCTTTCAGGAAATCGGGATGGAAGCGGGGATCGCCTTCGACTTCGATGGCCAGTCGACCGGCGCAATGGGGATCGACGGCGGCTATCACCGCAACAGCCAGGCGTTGGCCATCGGGATCGGCAACTTCGCCAACGAGATGTCCTCTCTTTACGTCTCTCAGGATGATCCCACCTGGTTTGCCGACGAGTCGATCGGAGAGGGGATCGGATCGCCCAGCCGGCTGGTCTTGAGCTTCGGCCTCTTTTTCTTCGACTATGACCTGGACGGTCGCCTCGATCTGCTGCAGGCCAACGGGCATTTGGAAGAGGAGATCAACCAGATTCAGGCCAGCCAGCACTACGAGCAAGCCACTCAGCTTTTCTGGAATCAGGGGGCGGAGTCGGATTCCTGCTTTGTGGAAGTGCCCGCCCAATCGACGGGCGACCTGTCGCGTCCGATCGTGGGCCGGGGCGCCGCTTATGGCGACATTGATGCGGACGGCGACCTGGACGTGGTGCTGACCCAAACGGGGCGCGCCCCCCTGCTGCTGCGCAACGACCAGCAACTGGGCCATCATTGGATCCGGGTACGGCTGAGGGGGACCAAGGCCAATCGCGACGGGATCGGCAGCTTGATCGAAGTCAGTGCCGGAGGCGTCACTCAGCGCCGTCCTGTGATGCCCACCCGTTCTTACCTGAGCCAAGTCGAGTTGCCGGTGACGATCGGGCTGGGCAAAAATGAGAGCATCGAGTCCCTGACCGTCATCTGGCCGGACGGAAGCCGTCAGGAGGTGGCTGATCCGCAGCTGGATCGGGAGATCGAAGTGGTTCAGGAAGGAGGATGACCGCACAGGACGCAAAGGGTCCAGGCAAGAGTCTGAGCTCTTTGCGGTTCAAGTTCCGAGTAGAGCATGGAAATTCACACACTCGACCTCAACTTTCAAGGCTTTCCAAAGGCCATCGCCTCTTACTTGGTGGTCGGGTCCGAGGGGCCCGTGCTGGTGGAGACCGGCCCCGGCTCGACCTTGCCGGCCCTGCAGGAGGCTCTGGACGGGCACGGCTTCGAGCCGCACGACATCCGCCATGTGCTTGTCACCCACATCCACCTGGATCACGCCGGGGCGGCCGGATGGTGGGCTCAGCAGGGGGCCCGCGTCTACGTCCACCCATTCGGGGCCAAGCACCTCATCGATCCTTCCCGCCTGATCTCCAGCGCCAGCCGGATCTACGGCGATCAGATGGAACCTCTGTGGGGGGAGATCCTGCCTGCCCCTGAGGAATATGTGATCCCTGTCCAGGACGGGGAAGAGATCTGGGTCTGCGGCATCACCTTCAAGGCTCTGGCGACTCCGGGGCACGCCTTGCATCACCACGTCTATCGCCTGGACCAGATCGCTTTTACGGGGGATGCAGCAGGGATCGCCCTGCCTGGCTCCTCGTTTGTGGACCTGCCGGCGCCGCCTCCCGAGTTCGATCTGGAACGATGGCAGGAATCCGTCCAGCGGATCCGAATGGAGCGCTTCACCACCATTTATCCCACCCACTTCGGGCCGGTGGCTAATGTACTCAGCCACCTTCAGACGCTGGAACCACTGCTGCAGGAAGCGGCCCAAACCGTTTACGAACGCCTGCAGTCCGGGGACTCTTTCGACGAGATGGTCGGCCACTACACCGACTGGAACCGCCGGCGCGCCAAGCAAGCAGGAATCTCCGAGGAAGACTTCCGCCGCTACGAGACGGTCAATCCCCTGCACATGTCGGTGATGGGGATCAAAAGGTACTGGGACCGGAAGGACTAGGCCGCTAGGCTAGGGTTTCAGGGTTCTTCACGATTGAGTCAGATTTGCCTGCGAGGGGTCCGGCGGCGGTCGGGGGTTGCGGGTTCCGGGCTCCAGGGTCCGGATTCCAGGGTCCAGATCCCGA
>JANQFM010001060.1 GCA_028277865.1 Acidobacteriota bacterium | reverse complement strand
TCAGTCCGGAACGGGAGAGTGGGCGAAAGTCCAAGGGCTGGGATGGAACACGGAACAAGGAACACGGAACAAGGAGGAGGGTCGGAAGGCCGCGGGATTCTGTATCCTCCTTTTTCTGCCCTGTTCCGTGTTCCTTGTTCCCTGTTCCACTGCAAAGTGCAACACTGAAATCAGACCAGCACCAAGGGCTGAGATCCGAGGGCGTACCCGACTCCTGATTCCCGGCTCCTTGCCCTGCTTCTGCTGTGATAGGCTTCCGCCAGAATGGACTTGGCGGTGGTGATCGTCAACTGGAACAGCGGAAAGCGCCTGGGACGCCTGCTTGACTCCCTGATTCCTCTCGCAGGGGAACTGGACTCCGTTGTGGTGGTCGACAATGCTTCAAGCGACGCCTCCAGCCTTCAGCCCCCCGCCTCCGGCCTCCCTCTCGAGTGGTTGGGCCTGCCCGAAAACCGAGGCTTTGCGGGCGGCGCCAACCTGGGTGTCCGCCAGCGTCGGAACCGTTGGATCCTTCTGCTCAACCCCGACATTGCGGTGACGCCTCAAAGCATTCGGGGGTTGGTTTGCAAGGCAGAGGCTCATCCCCGCGCTGGACTCTTGTGCGGGCCGTTGCTCGACGAAAAGGGGAATCCGCAAAGCAGATTCCAGCTGCGCCGCTTCCCTACTTGGAAGAGTGTGCTGGCCGATGTGCTTTTCATCGACGAGTTGCGCGGACTTTTCGGCAAACCGCCCCTTGGAAGCCTGATCTTGGATCCCTCAAATGGTGATTGTCCCCAATCCATCGAACAGCCGGCGGCCGCCTACTGGCTGCTGCGGCGGGAGGCTTGGCAGCAGATAGGAGGATTTGACGAGAGCTTTTATCCTGCCTGGTTCGAGGATGTCGACTTCTGCAAGCGCCTCCGTTCATCGGGCTGGCAGATCCTCTTTTGCCAAGACTGCCCGGTTCGCCACCAGGGAGGCTACTCGCTGGCGACGCTGGGCCGTTCCCGCTTCCTCTCCATCTACCAGCGCAATCTGCTGCGCTTTCTCAAGAAACACCATCCCAAGGCCTATCCATGGCTTTGGTTGCCCGTGCGGCTCGGTGGCTGGGCGCGTCAGGTCAAGGCTGGCTTCGACGCACAAAGGGCCAAGGCGGACTGATTTGACGCCCGGGCATTCAAGTTTTACGTTGCAGAACATGAGAGATTTCGAGGAATTTGAAGCGCGAAGTCCATCGGGCAATACCGAACAGGATTCGGAATACAGTGGCTCCTGTGCGACGCTCATTTCCGGGAAAACCCAAAC
>JANQFM010001057.1 GCA_028277865.1 Acidobacteriota bacterium | reverse complement strand
GTGCGGATGTCCTGCAGGCTGTCCATGGGAGGGACAGGGAAGTAGCCTTCTTTGTAGCGGGGCTTGTAGCCCAGGTTGGGCTGCTCGTCGCGGGCCGAGTTCCAGACTCCCTCAATGGAATCGACAGCGTGGAAGGCTCGGTTGGGAGTTTGTTCGAAGCGGACGTCGTCAAAGATGAAAAACTCAGGTTCGGGTCCCACGAAGGCTGTGTCTGCAATCCCTGTCGAAACGAGGTATTTTTGAACTTTGCGGGCCACATAACGGGGATCGCGGGTATACGGCTCGCCCGTGATGGGATCGCCCACGTTGCAGATCAGCACCAGCGTGGACTCCTGGAAAAAAGGATCCTCGAAGCAGGTGGACGGATCGGGGAAGAGCAGCATGTCGCTTTCCTGGATCTTTTGGAAGCCCCGGATGCTCGATCCGTCGAATCCGAAGCCCTCCGTGAAGCTGTTTTCGGTCAGATGATGAGCGGAAATGGTGAAGTGCTGCCAAAGTCCGGGCAGGTCGCAAAAGCGCAAGTCGACGACCCGAATCTCGCGTTCCTTGATCAACTGGATGACTTCGCGGGCGTTCATTCTCTTGCCTCTCCTTGGGAATGTGCGGTCGGTGCCTGGATGCTCGGGGCGTCCGGCTGTAGACGAGGCCGAAGCCTGCGATTGCATCCGTTCTTCAAGACAGCGAGATTATACAGAATGCACCCTGACGTTAACAGCTATGCAGGATAGATTTCTACACTGTTCAGTCAATTCGCCCTTTCAGGCATCCGGCGTTATCGTAAAAAGTGCAAAGAGACCCTTTTCGGAAAACACTGGCAAGACTCAGAATATGTAGCGGCTCAGATCGACGCCATCCAGGTCCGGCGGCATCTCAATCCCCAGCCAGGCGGCCAGGGTCGGTGCAACGTCAACTGTCCGGACCCTGTGACTCACCGTTTTGGGCTTGGCGCCCGGCAGCAGGAAGAGGAGCGGAACATGCGAATCATAAGGATAGGGGGTCCCGTGGCCGGTGCCGGGGCTGAGCATGTTGAGGTGGTATTCCTTGAATTGGACGAACAGGTCGGGGCTGCGCTCGGGATGGAAGCTGCGGCGGTAAAGCTCAGCAAAGGGATTGCCTGGCGCATCGGAAGCCGGCTTCTCCAACTCGCTGCGGATCCAGACCTTTTCGACTGATGGGCAATCCTCAAGCCAGTCGGACAAGGCCTCTTCCACTTCCTGCCTTTTGAGGTTGTGCTTGCCCAGAGCTTGATAGTCCAGGTAGCCGCTGGCCACAAACCAAGGCCCCTCGCCAAAGCGCTCCTGCAGCTTCCGGCCTGCTCGCTGAAAGCAGACGATTTCGTCCAGCCCGGTTCGCATGCCGGGGCTTCCTTTGCTGCGCTGGTACTCGGGCAAGGGAACCACCCCATGATCGGAGCCGAAAACAATGGCCACCCGGTCAAGGCCCACCCTCTTGTCGACAAATCGCAACAGGTCTCCCAGCGTTTGGTCCAAGCGAAGCACCGTGTCGAGCACTTCGGGGCTGTTTGGCCCGTAGTCGTGGCCGACCAGGTCGAGGGCTGAATAGGAAAGGCCCAGGTAGTCGACCGACTCACCGCCGCCCAGCCTTTCGTTTTCGATCAGAGCCTTGACGAACTCAGTCATATAGCCGTCCACGAAGGGGCTGTTCAAAAAGGCGCCATAAAAAGACGGGCCGGGCTCCAGTGCCAGACCGCCGAAGAAGTGCGGAAAGCCGTGGGCGAAGGCGCCGTGGTCCAGCAGCCGAATACCCATAGAATCGTAGTGGCGCACCGAACCGGGAAGGGCATCCCACGTCTTGCCGAAATAGGACTCGGGGATCTTTCGCTTCCGGAAGGCTGCGACCCAGCCGGGGTAACCCTTGCGATAGTATCGGCTGGTGACGAATTGAGCGCTTCGGGCATCCAGCCAATAGGCGGTATCCGCCGTCTTGCCTCCCAAGAGGATTGCCGCACGATCCTTCAGGCTGACTGTGAAGGCCTTGGACTCAGGAGAGTGCTGCTTGAGCCAATCGGGCAACGCCGTGACAGTCAGGTTGGCCGGCGAGCGGCCCTCGCTGGTCGCAGCGTTGGGCCGATGGGCAATCACTGCAGAGTCGCTGTCTTCGACGCAATAAAGGTAGTCTTGGCTGGAACGGTCGAACCACTGGTTGCTGATGATTCCTGTGCGGCCTGGAAAGCGTCCGCTCGACAGCGCTACGTGCCCGGGCCCCGTATTGGTGATGGCGTGGCTTTGGTGGGCGTTGCTGAAGTGCACGCCGCCCTCCAAAAGCTGCTTGAGACCTCCTTGGAATGCAGGCCGGAAGCGCTCAAGGTAATCGTAGCGTGCCTGGTCAACGGTCAGCAAAAGGACCAATCGCACAGTGGGCGGATTGGGGGGTGTTTGCTCCGAAGCGCCGTTCAGGGCTGCAAAACCGGCAAAGAAAAAAGTCAGGCCAAGCAGCAGTTTCTTCATGGAGACCGATTATAAGGCTTGTCTGCTCTGGCTGGGTATGCAAGCCGGTCAATTTGGCTTGCTTTGGTCGGGCTGTCCGTCCCTGGAGTTGGACTTCGCGTCAGATTCAGGCATGATGTCTGGGGTCTTGGCCAAAAGAGGAGAATTGCAATGAGCGAAATCGTAGCTGAAATGGAAAAAGGCTGGAACGAGAAGATCGTATTTAGTCTGAGCGAGTTCAAAGGCAAGAAGTACGCCGACATCCGCGTCTACTACGAGGACGATGAGGGCGAATGGAAGCCGACCCGCAAAGGACTCGCCCTGTCGCTGGATCGCTGGGAGGAGTTCAAGGACAATCTCAAGGAACTGGAGGAATTCCTGGTTGCCCAAGGCCACCTGGAGGCTTCCGGCGACTGACACCGGTTGCCAGGAGGAAAAATGTCTGATACGGAAATAACTTGCCGCAAGAACGGCCCGTTCCGCATTTCCGGCGATTTCAAGATTTTCGATGGCGACGGCAACGAGTTTGACCTGGCAGGCCGCAAGGTGATCGCGTTGTGCCGTTGCGGCCAAAGCGGGAACACACCTTTTTGCGACGGAAGCCACAAGGGTTGCGGATTCGATTCAGAAGTGAAGGCCCGCGCGCTGCCGCCTCCTGCCTCGGCATGACGCCCGCCCAATGACACAGTGCAGGGAAACCGCCCGGCGTCCAGCCTGGGGCTGCTGCCCGTCGTGAGGGCCGCTTAATAGATATTATGTTAAATTTTCGATGTCCTGCACCTTGTGCGACAAGGGTTCCTAAGTAGCTGTCAGTGCAGTAAAAATGGAGGGAGGACGCGCGGTCTTGGATGGGCGGGCTCTCGGCCCGAACGGTCGGGTGGCCTGCTGCTACATCTTGTACTTGCCCAACTCCTCCGGATTGAGGTTCTCAAGCCACTTCTTGACTTCTTCCGGATCCGAGCTCAGGTCTTTTTCCAGCGTGATGTTGCGGCTGCTTTCGATCACTTGCTCGCTGACGAAAATGGGGCAATCGGTGCGAAGGGCCAAGGCGATGGCATCGCTGGGGCGGCTGTCGACGATAACCGGCTCCGCATTGCATTGCAGATGGATCAAGGCATAAAAGGTATTTTCGCGCAGTTCGGTAACCACCACTTTTTCAACTTCGGCGTCGAGCTGCGAGACCACATTCTTGATCAGGTCGTGAGTCATGGGGCGCGGCGTATCGATGCGCTCGATTTGCAGCGCGATGGCATTGGCCTCGAAGATCCCCACCCAGATCGGCAGCAGCGTGTTCTTCTCCACATCTTGAAGAATCACGATCGGCGAGTTGGTGATGGGGTCCATCATCAGACCCTTGATTCTGAATTCACGTTCCATTCCGGCTCCTTGATTGCCATCCCGGCCGCCGTTCGGGACGGCTCGCCGAGGGGTTCGCCCTGCAGGCTGTTGGGGCCCACCCCAGTGATGAGCAGCTTGACAAACTCGCCGGGCGAATGATCGCCAGCGAAATTGACGATCTTGCCAGTCGTCGTGCGGCCCGAACGCTGCCGCCCGTCCCGCGCAACACCCTCCACCAAGACTTCGGCCTGTTTGCCCAGGTAATAACGCTGGTGCAAGTCTATCTGGATTCCTTTCTGGAGGCGTTGCAGCATCATCAGACGGCGGGTCTTCACCTCCTCCGCAACATCATCCTTCCAGGATTGGGCCTCGGTTTGAGGCCGCACCGAGTACTTGAAAGAGAACATCGACTCGAATTCGACCTGCCGGACCAAGCTGAGGGTCTGCTCGAAATCCTCTTCGCTTTCACCGGGAAATCCGACAATCACGTCAGTGGAAAAGGCGATGCGGCGTCGGCCGCTGCGGAATTTCTCGACCAGATTCAAAAACCATTCCCGCGTGTACTGCCGACGCATGCGCTTCAGGACTGTGCTTGAACCCGACTGCACCGGCAGGTGGACCTGATTGCAGATCACCTCGTAAGCGTCGATGACTGCGAGAGTCTCATCACAGAAATCACGTGGATGAGGCGAAGTGAATCGAATGCGCCGAAGACCCGGAACTTCGGCCAATCGGGCCAGCAAATGGGCAAACTTGAAACGCGGGTTGTCAGGATCCTTGTAGCTGTTGACGGTCTGGCCCAGCAGCAGAAGCTCGACAAAGCCTTCATCGGCAGCCCGGATGGCCTCCTCGAGGATGGATCGGGCCGGGCGGTTGCGTTCCCTGCCCCGCGTGAAAGGCACAATGCAAAATGCGCAACGCTTATTGCATCCCTCCATGATGGTGATGTTGGCTCGGAAATCACTGCTTCGCTGCACCGGGGCGATTTCGGCCGGCAGGTGGTCTTGCTGGAAATGGGTGGCAACCCTGCTGCGGCCTAGGCGGGATTGTTCGAGCAGATCGGGGATGGCGTGGTACATGTGAGTGCCGACCACCAGATCGACAAACGGCGCCCTGCGCACCATCTCTTCGCCTTCCTGCTGGGCCACGCACCCGACCACCCCGATCCGGAAATTCGGATCGGATTGCTTGCGTGCCTTGAACTCGCCCAGGCGGCTGTACACCTTCTGAGCGGCCTTCTCGCGCACACTGCAGGTATTGAGGATCAGCAAGTCGGCCTCGTCAGGCCCGGAAACGGCCACCATGCCTTGATGCGACAGCAACCCGGCGATCTTCTCCGAGTCGTGCTGGTTCATCTGGCAGCCGAACGTCTCAATGAAGAAGCGATGAGCCATCGCTTCATTCTACACGAGCCGTACAGGCAGGGGAACGAATGATCCAAGTGAGGGGCGGGCAGCCGCTCGGTCGGCATCGGACTGATCGACCTTGGATTCCGGTTCCCCTCCGCCGGAGCGATCTCTGTCAACGTGGGTGTTCTTCCAGCCCAAAGGCGCTTATCGGGTGGCTGCCGACTGCTTCGATTTGCGGCTTGCCCGCAGCAGCTCGCGGGCGTGGCGGATGGCGGCATCGGTCACCGAATCTCCGGCCAGCATACGGGCCAGTTCCTCGACTCTCTGCCCTGGGTCAAGTTCCTCCACCCGCACAGTGGTTCGCTGCTGGCTGCTCACCTTGCCCACGTGAAAATGCCGACGGGCCATGCAGGCCACCTGGGGAAGATGAGTGACGCAAAAGACCTGGTGTCGGGCTGAGAGGCGGGCCAGGCGTTCTCCCAGGCTGGAAGCGACCCGACCGCCGATTCCGGCGTCCACCTCGTCGAAAACCAGCGTCTTGCAATACTTCTCCAGCGTCAGGATCGACTTGAGGGCCAGAATCAGGCGCGACAGCTCGCCTCCGGAGGCGATGCGGGCCAAGGGGCGGGGAGCTTCCCCCGGATTGGCGCTGATCAGGAATTCGGCTTGATCGATTCCCTTCCCGGTCCCGTTTTCCGGATCGCTTTGCAAGGCCACTCGGACGACGCTGCTTTGCATGGCCAGCGATGCCAGTTCGACCTCCACGGCCCGTCCCAGCTGCTTGGCGTCTCGACGTCGCTTGGCCGAAAGCCGCCGGGACAGCTCCAGATATCGATCTTTGAGGGTTCCCCGGCTGGTTTGCAGTTCTTCCAATCGAGTCTCGCCCTGCACCAGCTGGTCAATCTGAGGTTGCAGGGTTTGGTAGTAGTCCAGGATGGCGTCGGCGCTGCGCCCATACTTGCGCACGGCTTTTTGAATAGCCGCCAGACGTTCTTCAACCGCGTCCAGCCGGGCCGGATTGAATTCGACCCCGTCCTGATAGTCGCGCAGGTGGTAGGCGATCTCCTCCAATTGGTATCGCAATTCCTCCAGCCTCTTGGCATTAGCCTCCAAGCGCGGGTCCAACCGGGACAGCTCTTGCAAAGAGCGGCCAACCAGGCCCAGCTGCGCCAGCACAGCCCCATCCTGCTCGTAAAGCATCTGATAGCTTTGCAGGGCTTCAGAGAGGCGCTTTTCGGCACTGGAAAGCAGTCGGCGTTCCTCTTCCAATTCCTCAGTGATAGCAGGCTTGAGTTCCAACCTCTCGATGTCTTCCATCTGGAAACGCAGCAAGTCGAGCCTCTGCAACCGCTGCTGCTCGCCTTGATGGAGGCCCTCGATTTCAGCCTCGATCCGCATCAACTCATCGTAAGCGGCTTGAACCTTTTCCAGTAACTCGCCGTTGGCGCCAAAGGCGTCCAGGAATTCGAGGTGGTTGGAGGGCTGCAGCAACTGCTGCTGATCGTGCTGACCGTGGATGTCCACCAGGCAAGAACCGAGTTCGGACAGGAAGGAGGCCGTAGTCAAGCACTGGTTGACGAAAACCTTATTGGCACCGCTCAGAGCGATTTCCCGGCGCACGATCAACTGCCCGTCGTCCAGCTCAATTCCGGCCTCTTGCAGCATCCGGCGGGCAGGATGTTGCTTTTCCAGAATGAAAATCCCTTCCAGGCGGGCCTTTGCGAAGCCTTGCCGGATCATTTCCTGAGAGGCGCGCCGGCCCGCCAGCAACCCAACGGCATCGACCAGGATGGACTTGCCCGAGCCGGTTTCACCGGTGACCAGGTTCAGGCCTGCTCCGAACTCGATCTCCAGTCGGTCGATCAAGGTGAAATTCTCGATGGATAGGAACTTCAACATATCAGCGGTGTCTGGTTAGCAATGCAGCCGCCTGTCCTCAGTGCGCCCGCTCTCTTCCCACCGGGTTCGGCAAGCCCTGCCGGTCACCCATTCTTGATAGATTATCAGGGTTCATCGGCCCAAGCTTGCAATCCCGCCAGCAGGTACGGCGGGAATGGAGCAAGAGCCGAGCCTGAGGAAAGGATCTGACATTGAACGAGGTTTGGGCTCAGGGATTCGGGAGCTTCTGGACGTTGGTCGTCAACAGCGGCCCCATCGCCATCTTGGTCTTGTTGATCCTGCTTTTCTTCTCGGTGCTCTCCTGGACGATAGTCATCAAGAAATGGCGTTCCTACAAGCAAGTGGAGACCGAATCCCTCGACTTTTACGATGAATTCAAGAAGAAAGCCAGTTTGTCAGACATTTACCGCGAATGCGAACGCTTCTCGATGTCGCCTCTGGCCGGAATCTTCAAAAGCGGCTACCAGGAGCTGCACCGCCAGCTGGCCGTAGCCAAGGCCAACGAGGGCGAAAAGGCCGCCCGAGCCACCTTGCGCAGTTTGAACAGCCTGGAGCGCTCCCTGCAGAAAGCCGCTCAGTCCGAGATGACCACTTTGGAGCGTTCCCTTCCCTGGCTGGCCACGACGGGCGCGGTGACTCCCTTCATCGGACTGTTCGGCACCGTGGTTGGAATCATCAATGCCTTTCAGGGGCTGGGAGAGGGTTCGACCACCACCATTCAGGCTGTGGCGCCAGGCATCAGCGAGGCGCTGGTGGCCACTGCAGCCGGATTGTTTGCTGCCATACCGGCGGTGATCTTCTATAATCATTTCGTTCACCGGCTCAAGGTTTTCGGGGCCGAGATGGACGATTTTTCGGCCGAGGTCCTCAATACGGTCGAACGCAGCCTGATGCAATAAACCCCTGATTCGAGGGTCCGGCCGGCAACTGACAACTGACGAGCGACAACTTCTCCCATGGCGTTTTCACCCCAGTCCACACAAACTCAGCCCTCGATTTCTGAAATCAACGTCACGCCCCTGGTGGACGTCATGCTGGTGCTTCTCATCATCTTCATGGTCACGGCGCCCATTCTGCAGACCGGAATCGAGGTCAATCTGCCCAAGACCCGTCAGGCTGAACCAACCGATCCGGAACAGCAGGCAGTCATCACCATCAGCCGCGACGAATTGCTTTACTACCGCTCGCAGCCAATCAATTTCTATGAACTAGGAGGGCGCCTCACAGCCGATCTGGGAGAATCCGGCAAGCCTGTTTTCCTTCAAGCGGACGAGGATGTGCGCTGGAAGACGATTGTGGCGGTGATCGAAGAAGTGCGTGTTTCCGGCTTTGAACTGGTCCACTTGGTGACCACGCCATTGGAGCGGGCGGAGGACTGAGTTGCCAAATGCAGACGCGGCGAAGACCGGGACCGGAATCCGGAGAAGGATCCATGAGAAACCCGGGTTAAACTAGTGCAGCAATTCGTAAAGTTTTGAGCCACGGCTGCGAGTTCCTCGGCGTCTGTGGCGAGGCGTCGCGAACGAGTCATATCCGGTCATATGGCGAGAGAGCGCAACAAAGCCACAGGCGGCGAAGGGCCGCAGAAGTGGCTCAAAACTTTCGAATTGTTGCACTAGGGACTGGCGTCAGGAGGAGGAAATGGCGCGGCGGCTGCTGACATCTCACATCAAGGATCAGGGGACGGGGCGTTCATTGCTTTTTTCGGCAATCGGTCACATCCTGCTGGTGCTTTTGATCGTGGCCGGCACCTATTTGCTTCCCCAGGGCAGCCTGATCGACATCGGCACTGGGCCGG
>JANQFM010000955.1 GCA_028277865.1 Acidobacteriota bacterium | reverse complement strand
CAAATCCCAGTCCTTTGCCCAAAGCGGGCGGATTCTGCATAATCATCAGGCAGCATGCTGCTGACTCGCTTCGGAGACCCGCCAGGGGGGAGGGGGCCGGACGTGACTTCAACGGGAATTGGGAGGAAAGTCGAATGCGAATGAATCCGGGTAGCTTGTTGCCGAAAGCTCTTTTCAGCCTGGCGGCCTTGACTGCGACGACCGGCGCTGCACTGGCCCAGGGAAAGCTTGAGGTCCATTGCCAGGACCAGGACGGCAAGCCTATCAAGAATGTGCAGGTCTACTTGCAGCAGCTTCAGGGACAGGGGTTCGAGAACAAGAAGACCAGCAAGAAAGGAGTGGCTACCTTCAAGGAGGTGCAAGGGGGGATCTACAGGGTGGTGGCGAAAAGAGAGGGCTACGATCCAGGCCTGAAAGACCTCTACCGCCTTCCCGGCGACGGCGAGCACACCTTGCAGATCACTCTCGAACCGGGAGATTTCGAGAAAATGCTATTCTTTGAAGATGAGGCTCTTCAGCAAAAGGTCACCCAGCTGATCACGGATGCCATCCAGGATTTTCACGATAATAACCTTGAGGGAGCCGAGCAAAAGCTGAAGGAATCTTTGGAGATTTTCCCCACCAGCCCTGATGCCCACCTGAACGTGGGGCTGGTCTATTTGAAAGGCCAGCGCTGGGAGGAAGCAAAGGAGGCTCTGGAAGAGGCCGCCGACCTGCTCGCCTTTTACGTCGAGCTGGGCTCTTCAGGGATGAAGGAAAGGCGTGAGCAGGTCTTGCAGACCATCGAGTCGATCCCACTGCAGAAGATCGCCGTGCAGACCGAATCGCTCATGCAGGAGAAGCGCTACGCAGAAGTTCTTCCCCTCTTCGAGGAAATGAATAGGCTCTCTCCCGACAATCCCGACGTCCACTACAACATGTCGCTGGCCCTGGCTCACGCTGAGCGGCTTGAGGAAGCCAAGGATTCCCTGGCCAAGGCCCGGGCCATCAGGCCCGACGACGAGGCCTACAAGCGCCTTGAAAGACAGATACAGGAATTGGAGGAATCGGGCCAATCGATGCGGGCCCAAGAGGCCGTCCAGGCCATCGAAAAGCTCTATCGGGCCGAAAAGTACGAGCAAGCCCTGCAAGAGGCTGAAAAGGCCTTTCAAGAAGTCAAGCCGGAGTACCACGCCAACCTCTGGATCCTCAATGCCCGCTCGCATGCCAAGCTGGGCCAGGCGGACGATGCCATCGACTCCTACCGAAAGGCAGTTGAAATGAAACCGGAGGATGCCGGACTCAAGGAAGAGCTGGCAGACGTCTACATCGCCGCCGAAAGGTACGAGGAAGGGATCGACCTCTATGGCGAGGTTTTGAAGGGCGGCGACAAGCCGGCCGACCAGGCCTTTTTCGAGATGGCCCAGGGCTTCAACCGCAAAGGCAAGGCCGATCTGGCCGGCCTGCTCTTCCACAGGATCCTGGAAATCAATCCCGGTTTTTCAGAGTGCTACTACGAACTGGGAGTCTACTACTTCTACGAGAAAAAGGATCGGGAACGGGCCAAGCAGATGCTGGACCGCTACCTGGAAGTCGGCCAAGACAAGGCCCACAAAGACACCGCCCAAGCCATCCTCACCGTAATGGAGAAGACCCAGGATTAGCCACCGAGGCACAGAGTACACAGAGAAAAGGGAACAAAGAAAAACTCTGTGCCCTCCGTGTCTCTGTGGCCAGGCTCCGGCGGGTGAAGGAGGTCATGCTGCGGACGACTTGGGGGGTTCCCCTACCGTTTTCCAAGCCTTCATAGCGTACCCACATGTGAGGCGGGTCGGCGGCGAACCAGAAATAGGTGTCGGGGACCAGGAATCGGAAAAGGGACAATAAGCCCAACTCAACCTCCATGCGCAGCTTGTAGCACTCCACAGGTCCGCCCGCCGTGGTCAAGGTCTGTTTGCCGACTCTCTTGAAGCGGACCTTGTAAAGCTTGGGCTCATCGGTCAGCAAGTGGACCTGCAGCCTCTTTTTCTTTTCGAAGTCGATTTGGCGCAGTGCGATGGCCATTCCATCGGGGGTCCAGGTGCCGGGCGCAACTCGGATGGACTTGACCATAGGCCGCGACTGGCCGCGACGCGTTTCCACTCGGGCCTGACCGGCCTGCCAGTCGAACTCGGTCTTGCGGGTCAGCAAGAGACTCCCCTGCAGGTCGCTGAAGCGCTTCTCCACCCGGCTGGGCCGCAGGGGAGGTCCGGCCAACCACCAGGACTCGACGTTCCAACGCACCGATTGCTGGAATGGGCTGTACACACCCTGCCCCTCTTCGGTGAGCCGGACCATGCTGATGCCGCCCTTGAGCAGCGGCTGCATGCTCCATTTGGCCTGCCAGCGTTGCTGTCCTTGGCTGTCAGCGGCAATGAGGCGGCCCTCTTCAGCAGCGTCGAGCGGAAAAGGCAGCGAAGCGGCAAGGCTGGCCGGCGCAGTCAAGAACGTCCAGTAAAGCAAGAACGGTTGCATCATCGGATCCCCGCCTCTCCCGTCTGGGGCGCCTGCTTTGCCCCCAGAACGAGCTGTTCCTTGTACTGCAGCTGATAGAGATTGTAATAGAGCCCCCGCCGACGCAATAGCTGCTGGTGGGTGCCCTCCTCGACGATGCACCCCTTGTGCAGGACCAGAATGCGATCGCAATTTTGAATGGTGGAGAGGCGATGAGCGATGATCAGCGAAGTCCGCCCCTTCATGAGTTGAGTGAGGGCGTCCTGGATGAGCATCTCGGTCTCGGTGTCCACTGAGGAGGTGGCCTCGTCCAGGATCAGGATGCGGGGATCGCGGGCCAGGGCTCGGGCAAAGGCCAGCAGCTGCCTTTGCCCCACCGACAGCGAGGAGCCGCGTTCAGCTACGGCGGTCTGGTACTGCTCTTCAAACCGTTCGACAAAGCTGTCGGCATGCACCCGCTTGTCGTGCTGACCGAAGGGTACGACCGCTTGCCGGGAAATCCCAACATCGCCTACACCACCAACCTGCCCCTGGCCCGCGCGATTGAAGACGACGTGCTGCTGGTGCACACCTGGGAGGGCGAACCCCTGCCCCGGGAGCACGGCGGCCCGGCGAGATCACGCCGCTCGACGGAACCGGCGTGCCGGTGCTGCAG
>JANQFM010000946.1 GCA_028277865.1 Acidobacteriota bacterium | reverse complement strand
GGTGGCCGCCTCGCTGGTCCTGGTGGCGGTTTCGATTCTCTTTGACGCGCCGCTGGAGGAGATCGCCGACCCGCAAAAGACCCCCAATCCGTCCAAGGCACCCTGGTACTTTCTGGGACTGCAGGAGCTGCTCCACTACTACCCGCCCCTGGTGAGCGGCGTCATCCTGCCCGGGCTGGTGATCGTGGCTTTGGCGATCATCCCCTACTTCGAGATCAACCTGCGCCGCGAGCCTTTTTGGGAGAAGGGCCGCCGCCGCAAGCTGATGGCGCTGGGCGGCGTCACTTTGGCACTTTGCCTGATCTTCGCCTTCACCGCCGCCCATCCCATGTGGCCCGTCATCATTCCTACCTTGCTGACGGCGGGCCTGATGGCACTGCCGGCCTTCAAGATCGAAGGCGGACGTTGGCTGCACTTTTTGAACACCCGCAGCCTGGCCTTCTGGGTCTTCAGCTGGTTTTTGGTCTGCTCGGTGATCCTCACCGTCATCGGAACCTTTTTCCGCGGCCCGGGCTGGGCCTTCACGCTCCCCTGGAGAGACGGGATTTACTAGCCATGGCGCAAGACAAGCAACGACAACTGGCCCATGACCTTTACCGCAAGCTGCACATTCTGGGCTTGCTGACAGTCGTCTTTGTTGTCCTGCTGGCCGTGGCGCCCTTCAAGTGGCACAACAGCGAGTGGCGCGACATCCAGCAGGAGTACAACCGACGGGCTGCGGATGCGGGGATGCCTTCGATGCGGGTGGCCCTGCAACAGATCTGGCGGCCTGAGATCGGGCTCACCGACCGCTGCACCTCCTGCCATGTGGGCATGGGCGCTGCCCGTCCCCTGGCCGAGGGAGGAGTGCTTTACGGCACCCATCCGCAAGTCAGCCACAACGTGGCCCAGATGGGCTGCACCATCTGCCACCGGGGCCAGGGAAGGGCCACCCGAGAGGCGGACGCTCATGGGAGTGTGGAGCACTGGGAAGACCCCATGCTGCCGGCCGACCATCTGCAAAGCTCCTGCGGAAGCTGCCATGGCGAGGCGGCCCGCACCCCGCCCCTGACGACTGTCAGCCAAGGCGAATACCTCTTCGAACTGCACGGCTGCCAGGCCTGCCACTTGGTGGACGGTAAAGGCGGCGACGTGGGGCCCGACCTTTCGGGCGTGGCCCTGAAAGGATATGACCGCCAGTGGCACATCCGCCACCTGCGCCAGCCCACTTCGGTGGTGGAAGGCTCCCAGATGATGTCCTTCGGCCACCTGAGCGACCAGGAGATCGAGCAGATCCTCACCTACATGGACACGCTCATCGGAGCGCCCCAGCTCATCCGGGGCAAGGCCATCGCCGTCCAACTGGGCTGCCGGGGCTGCCACAAGATCGGAGGGCTGGGAGGCGACTTCGGAGGCGATCTGGAGGAGACTTCGCGCAAGACTGCGGCCGACTACGATTTCAGCAACGTCGAGGGGCCGAAAACGTTGGAGAACTGGCAGCGACAACACCTGCGCTTTCCCCAGACCGTGGCGCCGGGATCCACCATGCCGGCCTACAACCTCCCGCCTGAAGAAGAGGACGCACTGCTGACCTACATCCTTTCGCTGAGGCGGGCCCAGGTTCCGTTGCAGCAGCTGCCCAAGGAGTCGGTGCTGACGCGCCTGCAGGGGCGCCGCGACTTCGCCTCGGACGGACGGTCGCTTTTCGAAGCCTTCTGCTCGGCCTGCCACGGGCCCGAGGGGCGCGGTCAGGCCATGCCCGCCCTGGGAACCATCGTCCCTGACCTGCGCAATCCTGAAACCCATTCGGTCACTTCGCGCGAAGTGCTGCGCTACAGCATCGAAAATGGACGTCCGGGACGCTGGATGCCCGCCTGGGGAGAGGCGGCAGGAGGACTTTCCGAAGCCGAGATCGAAACCATCGTCGACTACCTGAGGGACGACCTGCCCGAGCCGCCCACTTTCCAGGATGTGCTGGCCGCCAAGGCTGACCGGCAGCTGGGAAGCACGGTCTTCAGCCACGACTGCGCCGCCTGTCACGGCGATGCCGCCCAAGGCACCGACATCGCTCCCAGCCTGGCCAATCCCGAATTCCAGCTGGTGGTCGACGACAGATACCTTTACGAAACCATCACCCGAGGCCGGGCGCGCACCGCCATGCCGGCCCACCGCGGCTATGACGCACCGGTCCTGGCCAGCCTGATCGGCTGGATCCGGGATCAGGCTCAGGTCTCGCCCCGCGAGCAAGGCCGCCTGAAGGCCGTGCTGGAAGAGACACTTTTCGTGGAAGACCTCGAAGGCTACCGCGCCTCCGGCTCTCCGGCCTACGGCAAGGTCCTCTTCGATACCATGTGCGTCAATTGCCACGGGCAAAACGGTCGGGGCAATCTGGGTCCGGCCATCGCCAATCCCGACTTTTTGCGCAGTGCCTCGGACGGCTTTTTGGCCGGCACCATCCTGTTGGGCCGGGGGCAGCGGCCCATGAGGCCTTTCGGCCCCGACGGGCTTGTGCAGCTGGAGGGGCGCGAGGTAGGCGACCTGATCGTCTATCTGCGCCGCCTGGCCTCTGCTGAGCCCGAGCGTCCCGGCTACTCGACGGCCCAGGGGACGCCTTCGCGGGGCAAGGAGCTATTCGGCCAGTATTGCGTCGGCTGCCACGGCCAGGAAGGGGAGGGGTTGACCGGGCCGTCCCTGCGCAATCCCGCCTTTCTGGATTCGGTGACCGACGGCTTCTTGCAGGCCACCCTGGTGCGGGGACGCCCCGGTACGGCCATGCGCTCCTGGGCGCGGGGAGGGTTCGGCTTCGTGGAACTCGAGCCCCAAGAGATCAACGACATTGTTTCCTACATCCGGAGCTGGCAAGCCAGCCGCTAGACGATTTGAGGAGGAATGAGGCCATGCGACACACTCGACGCCACTTCATGAAATTATCCGCCACCGCCGGAGGTGGCCTGGCCCTGGGCGGAGTCGCCGCCTGCTCGGGCGAAAAGGGGCGCGACCTGGTCCGGGCCGTGGCGGGCGAGGCGCCTGCCGGACGACAGGAATACCAGGCCCAATGCCCCTACTGCGGAGTCGGCTGCGCCACCCGCATCCAAGTTGAAGACGGGCGTATCGTGGGCATGGTCCCCGACCAGCAAAGCCCCGTCAACGCCGGCGTACAGTGCATCAAGGGATTGACCGCCTGGGAACCCACCTACGTGGACCGCCTCACCGCCTGCCTGGTTCGAAAAGACATGTCCGACCCGCTGTCGGGCCACGTCTCGGCCACCAAAGGCCGATTCGACCCGGAGGTGTGGCGCGAGGTCAGCTACGAAGAGGCCTCCAGAATCGCCGCCGAACGGATCGCCGCCATCGTCCAGGCTAAAGGGGGCAACTCTGTTGGACTTTACGGCAGCGGCCAGCTGACCCTGGAAGGGCAGTACCTGGAGAACAAGTTCATGAAGGGCGTGCTGGGCTCCAACACCATGGAAGCCAACGCCCGCATGTGCATGACCTCGGCCGTGACCGGCTACATCGGCTCGCTGGGCAGCGACACGCCTCCCGGCTGCTACGAGGACATCGAGCTGTGCGACTTCATCTCCTTTTGGGGGCACAATCCGCGCGAAGCCCATCCCATCATCTTTTGGAGGGCCGCCGATCACAAGAAAAAGAACGGGATTGCCACCCTGGTGGTCGACCCCCGCCGCACCGCCACCGTTCAGGGGTTCGAAGCCATCGATGCCGCCAACAGCTACCACGCACCCGTCATCAACGCCGACATCGCGTTCTTGAATTCCATCGCCTATGTGCTCATCACCGAACACCCGGACGTGATCGCCTACGATTTCATGCGCGAGAACGTGGACGGCTGGCAGGACTACATCGCCGGCATCAGGGCCGACTACAGTCCCCGCAAGACCCGTTCCATGACCGGATTGGACCCTTCTTTCGTGCGCACCATCGCCCGCCATTGGGCCGAGGCCACCCGCAAGGGAAACCAAAGAGGGCGCGGCGGAGTGGTCACCTATTGGGGCATCGGCTACAACCAGTCCATCCACGGCCAGCACAATGTCTGGAGCATCGTCAACCTGCACCTGCTGACGGGAAACATCGGCCGCCCCGGCGCCTGCCCCTTCTCCCAGACCGGCCAGCCCAACGCCATGGGCGAACGCCTCACCGGAGGCCTGACCGGCCGATTGCCCTTCAACATCGGGCTGGGCAACGAGAAGCACCGCGCCTGGATAGCCCAGCACTGGGCAATCCCCCAAGCCCGCCTCGACAATGTGGCCACCCAGCAGAATCCCGGCATGGCCATCGGCATGATGGAACGGGCCATGAAGGGGGACGTGGCGGCCATGTTCCTCATCTATGCCACTCATATCGATCTGCCCGAGACCAAGACCTTGGTGCGGCCCGCCTTGGAGAAGTGCTTCGTCATCTCTCAGGACATCTATCAGCACGCCCCCAACCTTCTCTATTCCGACGTGGTTTTCCCGGCCGCCACCTGGGGCGAGTGGGCCAACGGCACCTACATCAACTCCGAGCGGCGCCTTTACGTCACCGACGGCCATGGGCGCCCTCCGGCCATGACTGTTGAGGGCGAGACGCTCAAGGATGAGCAGGGCAACCCCATGCTTTGCAAGCCCGACATGGACATCGTCATCGACAAGGCCAAGGAAATCGCCCACCTGCTGGGCCTGGATGCCGAACAGATGTTCCCCTACAAGAAGCTGGCCAACGGCCAGTACGACGCCCAGGAAGTCTTGAGGGAATTCTTGAGGGCTTCCGCAGGCACCGACGCCGATTTGACCGGCGTCCTGGCGGTCGAGGAGCAGACCGGCAAGTCGCCCTACCAGCAGATGCGCGAGCTGCGCGGCATTCATTGGCCCGCCCCGACTGCCGAACTGGCGCTCAAGGGAGGGGTCAAGCGGCGCTACATGTACCAGGAAGAAGGCTGGATCGAAAAACCCTACGGCGCATTTCGCCGCTCCACGGGAAAAGCCTTGATGAAGCTCTGCGGGCAGACCTATGCAGACCGCGAACGCTACATTGCCAAGCTGCGCGACTACGGGGTCAAGGAAGGGCATTACACCATCGACCACATCGAGGATCTGATAGCCATTCGCGACCGGGGACTGACTCCCGAGCTGCCCGACTTCGAATGGGTCGGCAAGCCGGGCGCCCTGGTGCCTGACGGCAAGTACCCCTTTTGGCTGCTGCTGGGAGTGGTCTACGAGCACTTTCACACGGCCAAAACGATCCGGGGCGCCACCACCCGCCGGCTGGTCCCCGAGCAGTACGTCGAGATGCACCCCCGAGATGCTGCCAACTACGGCATCCAGGACGGCGACTGGGTGCGCATCAGCACCCGGCGGGGCAGCTATGTGGGCCGCGCCCAGGTGGACGGCGCGCAGAGCAAGGTCCGTCCGGCCCGCAACAACGTCCAGCAAGGGATGATCTTCAGCCCCTGGAACCTCTCGGTAGCCGATTCGGCCGATCCTGAGAAAAACCAGTGGCTGGTCAATGAAACCGCCCACCGGGGATGGGATCCGGTCAGTGGCCAAGCCGACTACAAGAAGCTGGCGGCGCGGTTGGAGAAGATCCGTTCGGCGTAGTTTCGCGCCAAGACGCAAAGAGCGCAAAGAAAATGAAGGGCCGGAAGACAGAGGAGAAAGGAACCGGGGAAGGGCACAGCCGTCGTGAAGTGCTCAAGAGCGGCGGGGTGCTGGGAGTGTTGGCGCTGTTTACCCAGCTGCGCATGGGGACGGCCGAGCATCATGTTGACGCCGCGACTTCTGGGGGGACGCGCTTCTTGCGACCTCCGGGGGCTGTCGACGAGGACGAGTTTGTGCGACGCTGCATCCGCTGCCATAAGTGCGGCGAGAACTGCCCCAATTCCTGCATTCGCTTTGTGGGTCCCGAGGGTCCGCCCGAAGCGCGAGGGACGCCTTATATCGTCCCCCGCGAAAAGGGCTGCATCTTGTGCACCAAGTGCAACAACGGCTGCCCCTCGGGAGCCCTGCAGCCCATCGATCCCGAGCATCCCCGGATTTGGCAGCAGGCCAGAATGGGAGTGGCCGAACTGGATACCAACATCTGTCATTCCTACCAGGGATACGTCTGCGGGATCTGCGTCCGGGCCTGCCCTCTGCAAGGCCTGGCGCTGAAGGCCGGATTGTGGGAAAAGCCCATACTCGATCGCGACTATTGCGTGGGCTGCGGACTGTGCGAGCAAGCCTGCGTCCACATGCCCCAGGCCATCCGGGTCAAGCCTCTACGAAATCGCCAGCCCGGTGAGGAGGTGGCATGAACAAGAAATCCGCCACCAAAAAGGCCACCTCGGAGCTTGACTCCGTGGAGCCGTGTTTAGAAACCAGAAAGGGGAACCTTCGTTCTGACGCCACCACGCGGGCTTGTCCCCGTGGGGCGATGTTTAACGGCGATTGCGTGGCTTCGGTGAAACATCGCCCCACGGAGGCAAGCTCAGTGGTGGCGATTTCGGATCTAGGCATCGACCTGGTTTCTATACATGGTTCAACCGGGACGAGCCCGGTCGTGGCCCCGAGTGACACAGGCATCTTGCCTGTACTTGCGGGAATCCTTCCCGCACTCCGCGCTGCCGCCCAAAGAGCTTCAAGACCTTGGAGGCGTCGCCAAAAGCGGTGGCAGGGTCCTGGCCGAAAGCTGCAGATCCTGCGCCGCAGCCTGCAGATTGCCGTACTCCTGCTCCTGATCCTTATCCCTGTTCTCTCCCTGTACGACCATCTGCGCAACCAGCGCGACGAGGTGGGGATCCAGTCCCGCTGGGACACCCGGACGGTTCACAGCCTGGTCCAGGACGTCGAGCAGCCCGAGCGCTTCACCCAGGCCGTCCGCGGCTCGGTGTGGACGCTCAAGGCAGGCGACTTCATCATCTCGGACCCCCTGGCCGTGGTCGACTTCATCGCCGCCTCACGGGTGCTCGTGGACCGCTTCCTGATCACCGCCCTCATCCCTGTTTTGCTCTCACTGCTGTTGGGACGCGTCTTTTGCGGCTGGCTGTGCCCGGCTGACCTGCTTTTTGAAGCCGGCAGCCGCATCCGAAGCTGGGCGGGCATCGAAACCGACGTGCGCTTTTCGCGCCGCACCAAGTACGCCTTGCTGGCTTTGGGGCTGTTGGCAGGCTTGCTTTTGGGCACCCAGTTCTTCGCCGAAATCTATCCGCCCCGCATCATCAGCGCAGAGTTCTACCTGTGGATCACTTTCGGCGTCTTCGGCGCGGGCGCCTGGTTTTTCCTGCTCATCCTGGCCTTCGAAATCTTTGTTTCCAGGCGCTTTTGGTGCCGCTACGTGTGTCCGGGAGGGGCCTTGTACTCCCTGCTGGGCCGCTGGAGGGTGGTGCGCCTCAAGGTTCAGGAAAGCAGCTGCACCAACTGCCGCCTGTGCGACAAGGCCTGCGAATTCGGCCTGTCGCCCATGCAGGGCAAGTTCGGTCCCGAATGCAACAACTGCGGGCTGTGCATGAGGGCCTGCCCTCACGCTTCGCTGAGCTATCGCCTTAGCCTTCCGCCCCGCGACGGCCTGGACGTGGTGTCTGAGAACCTCAAATCGGCCTGACGAGGATCGGTCATGCAACGGCGCCTCTTCATTCAAGGACTTTGGAGCCTGATCAAGGCTGCCGCCGTTGGACTCTTGACCCTGGCCGGGGGACGCCTGCTGCGTTCGGGGCTCATCCCGGCTGAAGCGGC
>JANQFM010000926.1 GCA_028277865.1 Acidobacteriota bacterium | reverse complement strand
CCTGTATCGAGCTGAGAAGAGATTTGCCGCCAAGCCGATCCGTTACCCCCGCTCTTCGGCACCGGAGAGAAGTCGGGTAAACCCAGCCTGTGAAAAGTGTACATCGGATGTGAGCGCCTGAGAAGAGGACGTTTGCCTCATCACGAGAAAGCTCAGGCAATCGGTAAAAGACCATCGGTGGTCAGCAAACGCTTTCGTTGTTGCGACGCCTGATCCAGCCAGCTGCGGGCTTGTTGGTGGTGCTGATCCTTTTCGACAAGGTGCGCATAGAAACCGCTGGTGTCGATAAAGACCTCAGCCGTAGATGACCTCATCGATCTCCTCGTTCGAAAGCGGATCCCCCTCTCCGACTGCATGATCGCACAACGAGTAGATGGGATCGTCCTGCAGAGCCGCTTGGGGCGCCGCAAGGGGTTCCAGTCGGGCCACCGGCACTCCGCGATTAGGATGCAGCTCTCTCCGTGACGGACGGAGTCGAGAATGGCGGCGGCTTCGCGCCTGAGCTGAACCATTGAGACAGTTTTCACAAGCAAAGTTTAACTTGAAGTTCAACTCTAAGTCAATAATCCCGGGAGCCGGGCAGCGGCCTATTTTGTGTGTTGCTGCTCTTTGGATGGAACAAGGAAGAGGGCCGCAAGGCCGGGATTTCTGTATCTTCCCATTCTTCCCTGTTCCGTGTTCCTTGTTCCCTGTTCCACTTGCAAAGGGCGCCACCACTGAAATTAGACAGTACCAAGAGCCGGGAGTTCAGCGTCGAATGCGGCGGTATTTGCCCCAGCGGCCAAATCTCACTGCCAACAGCAGCAACAGGCCCAGGGCTGAGATCAGCAAGCCATTTCTGAAAGTGGACGGACGGTACTCCAAGACCAATTCATGGCTGCCTTCCGGCACATAGACGCCACGAAACAGGGAATGAGCCGGGAAGACGGGCTGCTCTTGATCGTCGATCCAGGCCCGCCAACCCGGGCTGAAGCGCCCGAACTCCACAAAGACCGCTGGAGGGCCGCTCTCCACTCGATAGCGGCGTGATTGGGGCTGCCAATCCATCAGACGAATCTGTCGGTTCGCCGCCGAGTCGCCGCTCGGCGGCTCCGGAAGCGAAGACTCCACGACTGCCACCTGCTCCAGGTCGATTTCCAGCATCGCTTCGAGCGAGCGGCCCGGCTCGGCTTCGGTCCAACTTGGATAAAGCCGTGCTGGGAGGGCACTCGGATTGGAATAGGCTTGCACTCCCGGCCAGTTCTCCTGGCTGGGCTGCAAACCGTCCGGAGCCATTCCCGCAGCAAGAAGCATTCGATCGATCTGCAGGAGATTGAAGAGGTCGGGACGCCCGATGCGAGTGATCCCCACCGTCCAATAGGATTCGGACGTCAAGTAGTCCCTGAGAGCGTCTCCGTGGTTTTGCAAAGCGAGGTCGAAGGCTTTCACAAGGCGACTCTCCCGATGAATCGAGCCTCGATCCAAAGCCGACAGGCGACTCATCTCGTCTCCCAGCGAGGGATCGATGGCCTGCATGAAGCGAAACAGCCTGAGCGGGGTGATCACGTCATAGCCGCGCACGTCCTGCAGCTTGTAGACCTGTGCAGAATTGGGTGGGAAGACGGACTGCTGCAGGGAGAAGATGCGCTGGGGCGGCTTCCCAGGGGCAGGCAGAGAAATCTCGGGCAGGTGCGGGTAGAGGCTGTTGGCCGTGCCGCGCGGATTGAGCTTGTAAGACAGCGGCGCCAGATCGGCCAGTACCAGCAATGGCAAGGCAACCGCGACCCAGCGCCGGGGGCAAAAACGCAGCAAGGCCAGCCCCAACAACGCGGCGATCCCGGCATGCAAAGCCATGCGGAGGCTTTGCCCTTGGGGGTCCAGCACCTCGATATGGGGCCGAAAGTGCCAGAAAGCCAGCCCTGACAGGGCTGCCAGCACAAGAGCTGCCAGCAACGGCCTCCAAAAAGGACGTCGCGACAGGGCTGCAACCTCGCCGCAAAACCGCTCAGCGCCGCGGGCAGCCAGCTCAGCCAAGCAAAAAAGGAGCAGAAAAACGAACTTGTTGCGCCGCATCAGATCGAAGCCGGGCAAATCGAAAAGGCTCTCCAGCAAGGGCATGCCCAGCAGCAGTCCGAGCGATAGCAATCCCAGTGCAGCCGCAAAGCCCGCACCCGGGCCTGACCTTGAAGTGGTGGCACCGAAAGCCAGGGGAATCAGCAGCAGGGCCAGCACGGAGCAGTAAAAAGCGGCGTCGTGATAGCCGGGAAATCCCCAATAGCTGCCATTGAGGTGGCTGCCGAAAAAGTCGGGAATGACGAAGTTGACCAAGTTGGCAGGAAGGTAGGGGAGCCCCGACTTGATGATGCGGGGACCATGCGGGACCATGCTTTCCGAAACGTATTCGAAGGAGGCCATCCACTGCACTGCAGTCAGCAATCCGGCAACTCCGAAGGCTGCAAATGCCGCAGCAGTCCCCCGCAATGAGGCTCTGCCTGCGGCCAGCTCCGCAATCAGCAGCAAGGCGACGGCCAGGATGGCTGCCAGGGCAGACTGCGGCTGCCCCGCCAAGATTGTCAAGGCTGCGACCAGCGCCAGCAATGACCAGCGACGCACGCACGGTTTGGCGGTCGTCCGGCGTGCAGCCAGCAAGAGCCAGGGCAGCACAACTGTCACATTGGAGTAGGGGAAGGCCAAAGATGCCTGGGTGTGCATGCAAAGGCCCAGCACCAACGCCCCCAGCAGGCAAGGGCCGGCCCGCAGGCCGCAGCTGCGCAGCCAAAGCAGCATGCCGCTCAGCAGCAATGCCAGCTTAAGCATGTAGATCAATGTGAAGGAATAGGGCAGCGGCAGCGCTAAGTGAAGCCAATTGAGCGGAAAGAGAAGGGCTGTCTGCGGATTGGCGAAGAACTGGGTTCCTAGATAGTTGTAGGGGTTCCAAAGCGGAAACCGCCCTTGACCCACTGATTCCTTGAAGTACTGGGCCCAGGGGTAAAACTGAAACAGCTGGTCGTATTGCTGGGCCGGATCGACCGCAATAGCGTCAGAGGCGACCTGCCAGGGCTGGCTTTGATCAAGAAAGCCGCTGGGGATGAGGGTACGGTCGCCCCAAAGGGCGTCGCCGAAGAAGGCTGCGCTGAGCAGCAGGCAAAGCCAAAGGGCGGCGCGATGGGTCATGGCGCCGATTGTACCCTCGTCAGACGCCAGTGCCATTTCACTGCTTGGCGTATTTCACCAGTCGGCGCGGCCCCACCTCGGCGCCGTAGAGATTTCCGGATGCATCGGCCGCCACTCCCTCCGCCCCGCTGGTGGGGGAGCTGTCGGGGTCCGGTTCCGGATCCTCGATCAGGTGGGTCATCCATCCGTCCTTGGCGCTTCCGATGCGGATTCCTCTCTTCCAGCCCGCATTGCGCCGGGCGTTCGATTCCGAATCGGCCACGTAGATGGTGTCATTGGAGTCGATATAAATCCCGCTGGGCCGCCCGAACTGGGTCCACTGGGCCAAAAACTCCCCTTCCTGGTCGAAGATCTGGATGCGGCTGTTGCCGCGGTCGCCGACGTAAAGGCGCCCCTGCGAGTCCATGGCCAAAGCGTGGGGATCCCTGAACTCGCCCGGCCCGTATCCCGTCTGCCCCCAGGCCTTGATGAAGGATCCGTCGGGCGCCAGCTTGACGATGCGGTTGTTGCCGCCCGCGCCGTGCCCGTCAGCCACGAAAATATCCCCGTTGGGCGCCACCAGAACGTCGGAGGGGCCGTTGAAGGTGTCTTCGCCCTCGCCCGCCTCACCGGCTTTGCCGAGCGTCATCAGCAGCTCGCCTTCCGGGCTGAACTTGAAGACCTGATGCCCTTTGCCGCCCTCGCCCCGGGCGTCCGTGATCCAGACATTTCCTTGGCTGTCCACGTAGATGCCGTGAGGCCACAGGATCATGCCTGCTCCAAAGCTCTTGAGCAACTCGCCCGAGGGGGAGAAGAGCAGGACCGGATCCACATCATCGCGGTCGAGGCAGGAGTTTTGGCCGCATCGTTCCCCCACCCAAAGGTTGCCGTCCGCAGCCGGGTAGACGGCGCTGGTGGACCCCCACTCGCGTCCCTCGGGAAGCTTGGCCCAACCTTCCACGAGGCGATAGGGCTCGGTAGCGGCCGGTTCGTCAGAGGGCGCCTCCACCGTCCCTGCGCAACCACTCACCAAAAGGGCGACTAGCAGAAATCCATATCGAGTTGCCTTGAACATCACATTTCCTCCTGGGTTTCACGCAGAGGCGCAGAGACGCAGAGAGAGGCAGAAGAGGGGAGGCAGAAGGGAAAAGCCCCGTTCATCCTGTCTAGTTCCCCTCATCCCCCTCCTCTGCGTCTCTGCGCCTCTGCGTGAAATTCTTAGTCTTCTTCCTCGTCGTCGGGCAGCCTCAATGCCACCAGTTCGGCTTCGACCCCCCGGCCGGCCACTGCGCAGACGATGTACTGCTTGCCCTCGTGCAGATAGGTCATGGGGGCGGTATTGGTCTGGGCAGGCAGATCGATTTTGGCGATCTCCTCCCCTGTTTTCTTGTTCACAGCATGAAAAAGGGGACGCCCTGAACGCCCCTCGCCGTAAAAGAGCAGCGTCTTGGTGACCAGGACGTTGGCGTGGGAACGCTGGCCCGTATTGGGGATGTCGATGCCCTGCAAAGCCGGGTGATTCTTGATCGAATCGGGCGTGTTCCCGTTGGGCAGCACCCAAAGCTGCTCGCCCGTCTTGAGGTCGGTGGCAACGATCGAGCCATAGGGAGGCTTCCAGACCGGCAGTCCCGCCACCGCCGGACGTCCCCCCGGGCCTTGCACATAGTTCATAGTCGAGGGCCCCGGCTTGGCGCCCCGGTAGCGTCCGCCGATGTTGCGCTCCGATCCAGGGACCAGCGAATAGACGCTGCCTCCCCGAGTGGTGGCGGCATACAGGATTCCGGTCTCCGCGTCCACAGCCAGGCCTCCGGGGATGTTGGCCCCGCCATTTGCCCCCGGCATGACGATCGATCCCTTTTGCCCGTTCTCAGGATCGTAGACCGATGGCGGAATGAAAGGGTGGGGCGCCAGGCGGTACCCTTTGAGAGCCTCGATTGCCTGGGCTCGAAGCTCGGGCGTGAAGTCGATCAGGTCGTCCTCCGTGAGCCCCTGCATCTCGAAGGCGGGCGGCTTGGTCACAAAGGGCTGAGTGGGCCAGGTCTTCTCGCCCGGCACGTCCGATTGGGGCACTGCACGCTCCTCAATGGGCCAGACCGGCTCCCCCGTCTCCCGGTTGAAGACGTAAAGCCAGCCCTGCTTGGTTCCCTGGATCACCATGGGGACGCGGCGCCCGTCGGCCATGTCGACGTCCACAACTTTGGGCGCCACGGGATTGTCCATGTTCCAGATGTCGTGGTGCACCATCTGGAAGTGCCATTTCCTCTTTCCGGTCTTGACGTCCAGGGCGATGATGCTGGTGCCGTAGAGGTTTGCCCCATGCCGGTGACCGCCGTAGTAGTCGCCCGTCGGCGTATCGGTGGGAATAAAGACCAGATTCCGGTCGGAATCGGCCGACAGCGGAGGCCAGGACGAAATGTTGCCCGTGTACTTCCAGGAATCTCCTTCCCAGGTGTCGTGCCCGTACTCGCCGGGCTCGGGGAGCACGTGAAAGGTCCACAGATGCTTGCCCGTCTTGGCGTGGTAGCCTCGGATGTGGCCCGGGATGTTGTTGGGGCTGGCCGGCTGGTATCCCTGTTCGTGCGAGTTGCCCACCACCACTACGCCGTTGACCACGATGGGCGGAGCCGAGGAGGTGATGTCCCCGGAATCGAGCACCCCCCGTTCGGGGTCGACCGGATAAGGCCCCAAGCCCAGCATCAGGTCCACCACCCCTTGGATGCCGAAGTAAGGGATGGGATGGCCCGTCTCGGCGTCCAGGGCCACCAGCCAAAAGCCGGGAGTGATCAGGAAAATGACGTCCCGCCCCTCGACCTTGGCATGGGCCACGCCCTTGCCGTAGCTTTGCCGGCTCGATTCGGCCCAGCGGGGATTCTCCTTCATGCGGTACATCCAGAGCGTCTCTCCCGTAGCCGGATCGATGGCCACCACGGCGCGGCGGGAGCCGGCCACCGTAAAGAGCTTGTCGCCCACCTTGATGGGGGTGGCCCGATAGATGAAATCGGGCGCCGGGCCGTAGTTGGCCGCCTTCCAGCGCCAGGCGACCTCGAGGTCGGCCACATTTTCGGCCTTGATCTGGTCCAGAGGCGAGTAGCGGGTGCTTTTTTCGTCTCCGCCCCAGTAGCGCCACTGGCCGTCTTCCGTTCCCCTGTATTGCTGGGAGAGGGCAGGCACCGATGCAGCCAGCCAGAGCAGCGCCGCCGTGGCCGCCAAGCAGGGATTCTTCATTTCTTGCTCCTTTCGATGATGATCCTCGCCAGGGCCGAATCATCACTGGGCAGTTCGTCTTCTCCGGGGGGAAACTCGTTGATCAGAAGCAAATAGGCCAGGATGTCGGCATATTGCTTGGAGGTGAGGCTGCTGGGGCGGTCCTGGGGCATGGTGTTGGCGATGTGGGTATTGAGGGCGCCCACCGTATTGCCGGCCCAGTTGTCGAACAGCCCGCCCTTGTAAAAGTCGGGAACATGGCAGTGCAGGCAGGCCCGCCG
>JANQFM010000925.1 GCA_028277865.1 Acidobacteriota bacterium | reverse complement strand
GGCATTTTTCAGAGACATCCACCACCACTGCGCTACCGATCAGTTGGTCTACTGCGATGACGCCCACCTTGAGGCGACCCTGGTAGAAGTGGTAGGGAGCGTCCAGGTGAGTTCCGCCGTGCTCGGCCATGCGGAAGTTGTTGGCGTTGTAAAAATACCCGCCTTCGGTCATCCCTTCAGGGCCTTTCTCGAGCAGGAAGGGTTCGGCGGTGGGCCAGAACACGGTGTCCTCGCCGTATGCATAGCTCAGGTCGATGATCTTGAAGCGGCTCAGGTCGGGAAGCGAAGCCGCTGCTGACGGGCTTGCTGCCTCCTGCTGAGGCGGTGCAGAGCAGCAGAGGCAGAGAAAGCCGGCCAGGCAGATCCATAGCGGGACTTTTCTCATCTTCATCGTTTTCCTCCTGGCGCGATTTTCCCTCTCTCCCGTTCTGCCGGTTTCCGGTCACCGGTTTCCAGTTTCCGGTTTCCCGACCTCTTCTCACTGAATCTGCTCCGCACTGGCCGAGTCTTGTTGAACGCGGCGCAGGTAAAGGATGCGCAAAGGCGTGCGGGTCAGCAGGACGCTGTCGAGCAGGAAGTCGAACCAGTAAATCCCCTCCAGCTCGAACTGCAGCTGCAGAGTGCCCACGAAGTCCACGCCCTGGTCCTCATCGCCTTCGAAGTGAATCGTCTGGGTGACCGGGATGACGCTCTGGCCGTCCGGACGCGTCAGTTGCACCTGCAGATGGTGCTTGCCGCTGCAGCTTCCGGCCTTGAGCTTGAGCATCAGGAAGATGTTGGCCCGGAATGGGGGCATGACCTCGGGAGGGTTGCTGCCCGTCTTGGTTTGGGTGATGCGGTCGATGATGCGCAAGGCCGTCTTGACCCCGTCCTGCTCCACCATCACCCGCTCGCAAAGCAATGCCGCCTGCACGTAAGGCCCCTTCCCTCGAGGGTCAATCGCGGTGGACTCGGTTTGCATGCGGACAGGGTACCGGAGCGGGGAGCCTGGGTGCAAAAGGATTTCACGCAGAGGCGCAGAGTCGCGGAGGGGGAGGGAAAAGGTAGGCCGCTAGCGTTTCAGGGTTCTTCACGATTGAGTCAGATTTGGCTGCAGAGGGGTCCCGCGGCGGTCAGGGGTTTCGGGCTCCGGGTCCCAGGTTCCGGATTCCAGAGTCCGAATCCCGAAAACCCGGAACCTGGAACCTGGAACCTGAGACCTTTCTGCGGTCGGTCTGAGGCGCTGCCTCGCTGGGCTTATCGAGTACAAACCTCGTTTTTGATCTTTGCGCCATTGCGTCTTGGCGCGAAATCCGCTTTGGACTAGCCGCCCATCAACCGGACCAGGAAGTAGTAGCCGGGCAAGGCGAAGAGCAGGCTGTCGATGCGGTCCAGCAGGCCGCCGTGGCCGGGCAGAAGATTGGAGCTGTCCTTGACCTGGGCGCCGCGCTTGATGAGGGACTCGAAGAGGTCTCCCAGGATTCCCGACAGCCCGATGACGGCACCGGCCAGGATCAAGTATGCCGCAGAATGGTCCGACAGCAGCCAGTTGCCGACCAGCACACTGGCCAGGATGGAGGCGCCAATGGTTGCCAGATAGCCCTCCAAGGTTTTCTTCGGGCTCAGATTGGGAGTCACCCGGCGGCGTCCCCAGGCACGCCCCACGAACAAGGCGCCTGCATCGCCGGCCCAAACTGCCGTGAAGATCAGCCAAAGATGGTCGTGAGGCCCGTTTGCGAATTCGGCCAGCAGGCAGATCGGGATCCCCAAATAAAAGAAGGCGAGCAGGTTTCCGGAGGCCGAGGGCAGCCCCTTGGCAAGATCTCCGGCGGCAGGGACTGACCAGGCCAGCAGCAGGAACGGTACAGCCAGAATCAACTCCCAACGCTGGTCGGCAAAATAGGTCCAGATCCAGGGAGCAGCGGCGGCAAGGAAATAGGTCAGAGGGTAGAGGGAGCAGCTGTAATGCTTCAAGAGCTTGCCCAGTTCGTGGGCCGTGAGGATTACGACAATGCTGGCGACCGCCAGAAAAAGGGGCAGAGGAGTAAACTCGGCCAGCGCAAAGAGTAGGGCGAGCAGCAGGGCGGCAACGGCGATTCGAACAATCATGACAAGTGATCAGGGCTCAGATCCCCCGGCCATTGGCCGGCCGGTAAAACAACTCCTAGCGAGGCAGAGCCTTAGGCCAGGGTTCCGGGTTCCAGGTTCCGGGTTCCGGGCTTTGGGATCCGGGATCTGATCTGGAAACTGGGGTCTGGAGCCCGGAACCTCTGACCCCCGCCGGGCTCCTCGCAACCAAATCTGACTCAATTTTGAAGAATTCTGCAACCCTGGCAGCCTAGCAGAAAAAGAGCCGTAACTGTACCAAAGAAAAGAGACGGTGTCTTGAGGAAGCACATGCCATGTAGCCTGGCAGAACGCCACCGTCGGGCCCGCCCCGGCGGAGCGAATGACTGAATGGCTAGGCCGCGAGCCAGCAACCTGATGCGCTATTCTTTGGCTCCACCGGTTCTAGCTTTCCAGTCGTGGGCTCCGCTGGGGCAGGCCCGGCGGCGGCCCGGAGAAGCTACTCGAATCGATTCCTCCCACGGGTTAGCCGAATTCAGGGGACGGCCACCGCGTGCTTGCGGCTTCACGCGCCCGCGTTCCGATTGATCCAGTGATGGGTTAGGATAGTCTAGTACGAGGAAAGAGGGATCAGGCGATGCAATTACGCTGGACCGACGGAGGCTCGCCGCCTCAGCGGGCCCGCTGCCCGGGCTGCTTTTCGGAAAAGGATCTGACAACCGTCTGCCCGCATTGCGGATTTGACGAGGAGCAGGACAATCCGGCCGGGACTTTGCCCTCCCTGACTTCACTGCAGCAAGGGCGCTACAAGACGGGTCGCGTTCTGGGGCAGCCCGACTGGTTTGGCGTGACCTACCTGGGGCTGGACGAAAAGCAGCAATTGAGGGTGGCCATCCGGGAGTACTTCCCCAGCGACCGGGCCGCGCTTCGCTCTCAGGTGAGCCCCTTGGCTGAAGGGCAGGAAGATGTCTTTATGAAAGGTCTGCAAGCCTTTCGCGACCAGGCCGAATCCCTGTCCCGCTTCCGGCACGCCCATGTCCAGCGGGTCCGCGATTGTTTTTTGGAGCGCGGACTGGCTTATCGTGTGAGCGACTTTCCGGGCGGCATCCGCCTGAGCCATTACCTGAAGCAAAGCGGGGAGCGCTTGTCCCCTGATGAAGCGCTGGGGATCCTGTCCCCTGTTTTGGAAGGCTTGAACGAGATCCATGAAGCCGGCTTCGTGCACGGGGGATTTGACCCGGCAAAGATCCGTCTGATCCAAAGGGGAAAGGACGATTCTGCGCGCCGCCCTCTGCTGATCGGTTTTGCCGCTGAGCGCTCGGCCTACATCGAAAGCGGCGAAGCCTCTGCGCAGCCCAGTGCTTACGACGCTCCCGAATTGGCACAAGGCTGTCCCTGCGACCGTTTGTCCGAGGTCTATGCCGCCTCGGCAGTCTTGTACCGGATGTTGACCGGTGAGCCTCCGGTGACCGCCCAGGACCGTCAGCAGCCTGCCGCGGCAGCCGACCCTTTGCTGCGGCCGTCGCATCTGTCCAGCGATATCCCCGCCCATCTTGAAGAGGCCCTCCTCAAAGGATTGGCCCTGCAACGCCAAGAGCGGCCGCAAAGCCTGTCGGAGTTGCTCAACTTGACCAGACAGCCGAGGGGCGATGCAAGCTCTCATGCCCCGCCTTTGCAGGCTCAGCCGACAGCGGAAGCAAGCTCTGAGGTTGTCACTTACCCTCCCCCGCCTGCTCCTCCCCCGGTACGCCGCATTTCAGCGGGGCTGATGGCGCTGGCGCTGGTGGGGCTTGTGGCTGTTCTGGCTCTGGTCTTGAGCATCGGCATCCCCACCCAAAGCTCTTCACAAGGGTCCGGTCAGCCCGCCTTTCGGTCAGCAGCAAGAGGTTCCGGCGCCGCGCAGCGACTGCAACTCGATCAGCCGTTGGTGGCCGCAGTCGGGCACGACAGTCCCGAGCAAGTCGGGGCGCTGATCGAAAAAGGCGCCGATGCGGATGCCCGCGACCTTTCTGGGACGCCCGTTTTGGTGATCGCAGCCCGCAGGGGACGGCCGGACATCGTCCGGATACTCTTGGAGGCGGGCGCACAAGTCAATGCGCGAGGCTCTCATGGAGAAACAGCCCTGCGTTCAGCCGTGTTGATCAATTCGGTTGAGGCGGTACGCCTGTTGGTCGGCAAGGGTGTGGACGATCGGGCCGAAGCACTCCAATTGGCGAAGGAGCTGGGACGCCCCGAAATCGTCCAGCTTTTGAATGAATCTGCTCCCTAGAGGAAAGACGTCCATGACAGGGTTCCAAGGCCGTTGCTGCTGCCGTTGGCCCACACCGACCAAGTGGCTGCTGGTGACTTTCGCACTGCTTTCACTTGCCTTTTTTGCCCGCCAAACCACTTCCCGCCCGGCCACCATCCTTTCAATGGAGTACCGGCTCGATCCGCAGCCGCCTTACCAGGTGACGGCAGAAGTGCTGGCCTGGAAAGCGGATGGGGAAGTCCAGGTCCGCCGGGTGGATTATGAACCCCGGGAGACGGGCTGGTGGGTGGTGGTGGACTTCGGCCCGCTGCAGGTCGCTCGGCTGGATGGGCTGTCGGCAGGCCGCTTGGTTCGATCAGGGCGGCTGCCCGTCAGCGGTTCGCCCCTTTTGGAACTGCAGCTGGCCAACAGGTCCGTACGGGCCGTCCAGGATCCGCAGCGGCCCGACGCCTTGGTACTGATGGACCCCTCCCAATACGCTCGGGCCTGGGATCGCCTTCGCACTGAAAAGGCCTGGCATCAGGGACTTGCCCTGCTGGAGGAGGTCGACCGTCTGGGCGCTCGTCAACTGGGCCTGAGTGCCGGCCAAATCCGTCTGGCGCGCCTGGAGTTCCTGCGTCGGCAAGGCCAAAAGTCGATGGCGGAGGGCGCATTCCAAGTCGCGGTCGAGGCTCTCTCGCAGGCTCATGGGATCGAACCCGATTTCGAAAGCGACCTGCTGCTGGCCCAGGCTTATTTGATGGAAGGAAAGGTCGCCCTTTCCAGAGAATTGCTGGGGCAGCTTCAACAGCTTCAGCCGACCCGCCCTGAAGTCCTCTACTTCCTGGGGCTGGGCCACTTGAGGGAAAAGAGCTACCTTCAGACCATCGACCTGCTGGAGCAGGCCACGCGTGCAGCCCGAATCAATCAGTCCGAAGCCTCTTTGGATCCCAAGGTGTTCTGTTTTTTGGGCACCTCCTACTACGAGAAATACCGTCAGGGCGAAACGCTGCGGCGTCTTTCCGACCTGGAGGCGGCGCGCAGCTACCTGACGCGCTTTCTGGACAGCTCGCAGGCAAATGATGAAGACCGTCAGGTGGCCGGGCAGACCTTGCAGAATGTGGAAGAGAGCTTGCGCCAAGCCGTTTCGGCGCTCAAGGGTCCTCAACCTGATATACAGCCTAAACCCCAGGCTGAGGTACAGCCTGAGTCCCAACCGGAATCCGATTCCCCGGCTGCTTCGGCGCCTGAACCCGAAAGCTCCTCGTCCGACGGGGACCGGCCTGCCATGCACTCCAACATCCGTCGGGATTCTGCATTGCCCTACTTGGACAGCCTGCGCGGCAAAGTCGTAGTGGTTCACTTCTGGGCCACCTGGTGCGGGCCTTGCCGAAAGGAGTTGCCGGATTTGTCGCAGTTTTTTGACTCGGTCTTTCCCGAGCTTCAAAAGCAGGGCCTGGAGCTGATCACCGTCTCCAATGATCATCGCGAGAGGGACTTTCTGGTTTATGCGGGAGAGCAGGATTTCAAGTTCCCCATTTTCTTCGATCCCCTGATGGACGTGCAAAAGCGTTTCGGACTGGATCAGAGCCTGCCTCGGACGCTGGTGCTGGGGACAGGCGGCAAGCCCCTGCAGGAGATCGTCGGCGAGGCCGACTGGCTAAGCTCATCCTTTCAGGTTCAACTTCGGTCTTACTTGCAAGCGAACAGCCACTGACTCATTTGCATCGAATGGGGGTAGAATGCGGAGAAAGTAATGAAAAAGACGATACCGATACTTTTGGCGGTTATTTTCCTTGGGTCAGCCAGCCTGGGCGAGGCGCTGCAAACGCCCTCCAAGCCCAAGAATCCCTGCAACCCCTGCGCGAAGAATCCGTGCAATCCTTGCTCCAAGGACAAGGGCACCCAGGAGCTGGAGGATGCCATCCTGCGCGCCCTGGCCCGACGATACGGGGAAACCGGACAGGAGACCGAGCGCAAGAAGCAGCTGCTCGAAGAAGTGGGGCAACGCCTGGAAGAGGACGCCCAGGCCGCAGCCGACAACGACTCCTTGGGTCTCAAGCCGGTTGAGGTGGGCGACGAAGCCGACCCGGACATCAGCTCGGTGCTGGTGGCAGGCCGCTCGGTGCTGCCGGACGGTTCAGCCAATCCGTTGCTGGAAGGCAATTGCCGCGACCGGGCCGTGGAGCGCAGCTTCGCCTACTGGACGGCTTACACCGGTTCGGAAGAGGGCTTTGACGAGCACCGCGAGCTTTGGAAGAAGAAGATCATCAGCCAGCAAGGCGTCAACTATGCCGAGTACCTGGCCCACATCGCCGAGTGCAAGGGTCAGTGCCGGCCCTTCATCGCCGAGATCGTCGACTGCCACGTCCTGTCGGTTTCCCGCCTGCAGCACAGCATCGTCCTTTTCGGCTACAACAGCGACCGCATCGAAGAGCACGAGGAAGCGGTCGTCCAGGACGTCGCCCGCTCCCTGACGGAGAATCCGGAGCTGAAGGCCTTGCTGATCGGGCGGGCCAGCAAGCTCAGCCAGACCGGCAACGCCGACTACAACCGCAACTTGGCGGCCCGGCGGGCCTTGTCCGTGCAAGACCGCCTGAGCGGATTTGGAGTGGTCGCCGGCCGCACCAATTTCCTGCCCATCGGTTGGGAGGAGCCCCACATCGGCGAATCGGTGGCCCAAGCCTATGGCTACGGCGAGATGTTCCGGGACATCGGGATCAATGCGATGAACCAGAGCGTCGTCGTGGTCCTCTACGAGGCGGGGCAGCACGGAGGGCATTCGGAGTAGCAGGAAAAGCCCGCGCGTTGAGCGAAGCGACTGGTGAGCTTGCGAGCCCTCAAGTAAGTGCTTGCCGAATGGATCCGGGAGTTTCACGCAAAGGTAAGCATTCGGTTAACCCGTCAGGTGCACGGCCACCGGGTGCTCTGGGTCCACCACGGGGCCTGTCCCCGTGGGGACCATGATTGACAGCTAGAAACGCTGGAAAAAGAGAATAGCGCCACCACGGGGCCCGCCCCCGTG
>JANQFM010000919.1 GCA_028277865.1 Acidobacteriota bacterium | reverse complement strand
AGAAAACGCCAGTTTAGGGTAAGGGCTGCTTCAGAATAAACCTTTGATAGGAAACAAGATACAAGGCTGCTTGCCAATAACTAGGAAACTCGGGCTAGGCCCGGAAAAGGGTTTCGCGCCAAGACGCCAAGGCCGCAAAGCTGGGAAAGTCAAGCCTTCCTGGCCTCCGGCCTTTGCGTGCTTTGCGCCTTGGCGCGAAATCGGGCGGAATGGTACTGTTGTGAAATGGACAGGATGCGCACTGCAATACGCAGGATGTCGGATCGCCGCAGCGACGACTATGTCCCCGGATCGCCTGCCGAGCGCATCAGCCTCGTCTGGCCGCTGACCCGTGAAGTCGTGTCTCTGAGTAAGCGTTACGATGCTGAACGAAGATTACAGAGAGATGTTGCAAGCATTGGCCGACGAGAGGGTTAGCTTCCTCCTCGTGGGTGCCTATGCCTTGGCCGCCCATGGCTATCCGCGAGCGACAACAGACATCGACATTTGGGTTATGCCGTCGCCAGAAAATGCTGACGCCGTTTTGCGTGCGCTGAGCCGGTTCGGTGCTCCTTTGCACAATCTGACCAAGCGGGATCTCCAGGAGGAAGGAACCATATTCCAAATCGGAGTTGCACCTAGGCGGATCGACATAATGACGGCCGCTTCCGGTCTACGGTTTGAGGAGGCGTTCAGCCGTTCTTTGCCGGTCGAAATCGAAGGCATCAAAGTGCATATCCCATCGCTTGGTGATCTAATTCGCAACAAGAGAGAGTCTGGCAGAACCAAAGACCTAGCCGATGCCGAAGCACTGGAGTACTTGAAGGAGCTCGATAGCCCGGATTAGCCGATCTCCGGGGTCCGCTCACCTTCTGGGTTAGGGATTTCCAGACTGTTGGTAAACCTTTTTCTTTCTTCACTTTGCGTGCTTTGCGTCTTGGCGCGAAACCCTGTGGCCTCAGTGCCTCTGTGGCTTCTCAAAGCAGCAACCGGCGGATGTCGGAAAGCACCTTCGACAAGTAGCTGGTGAATCTTGCCGCTGCCGCCCCGTCGATGACGCGGTGATCGTAGGAAAGGGACAGGGGCAGCATGAGGCGGGGGATGAATTCGCCATCCTGGTAGACCGGTTTCCAGTAGTGGCGCGAAGCCCCCAGGATGGCCACCTCGGGGGAGTTGATGATGGGCGTGAAGGCAGTGCCCCCGATGCCGCCCAGGCTGGAAATCGAAAAGGTGGCGCCCTGCAGGTCGTCAAAGCGCGACTTTCCCTCCCGCGTCCGGGCGGCCAACTCGACCAGTTCCTGGGCCAATTCATAAAGACCCTTGCGGTCGGCGCCGCGGATCACCGGGACCATCAGTCCCTGGGGCGTATCCACAGCCACTCCGATGTGGAAATACTTCTTGAGGATCAGGCTCTCCCCGTCGGCATCCAAGGAGGAGTTGAAAGCGGGGAATTCCTTCAAAGCGGCCACACAAGCCTTGATCAGGAAAGCCACCGGGGTGAGCTTGAAGCCTTTGGCGCGCGCCTCCTGGTCGTGGGCTTTGCGAAAGCTTTCCATTTCGGTGATGTCGGCTTCGTCGAACTGGGTGACATGGGGAATCCCCACCCAGCTTCGGTGGACGTTGCGGGCCGAAAGCTTGCGGATGCGGTTGAGCGGCTGGGTTTCGATTTCGCCGAACTTGGAGAAATCGACGCGGGGCGCTTCGGGAAGGGTGAAGCTTGCGGCTGGTTGTGCGCTTGCTGCGGCAGCTAAGTCCACATCCTGCTTGACAATGCGTCCTTTGCGCCCTGAGCCTGCCACGCGGCTTAAATCGAGCCCTTTTTCGCGTGCCAGGCGTCGCACCGAAGGGCTGGCGTAAACCCTGCTTGGCGCAGGTTCGTTGGGCGAAGG
>JANQFM010000913.1 GCA_028277865.1 Acidobacteriota bacterium | reverse complement strand
ACTTCGCCCGCACCAGATGGTAGTTCTTGGACCCCTTGCGCAGCACCAAGAACCGCCCTTCGATGCAATCCTGGCGACGCGCCTGGCCCTTCACGTCGGTGACCCGTCGGTTGTTGAGGTAAAACCCGCCGCCCTGGATCAGCCTGCGGGCCTCTCCCTTTGAGGTTGCCAGGCCTGATCTGATCAGGACATCGGTGAGCGGGACCCCTCGATTCAACTCCTCGTCTTCGAATTCGCTGGAGGGAACGTCGCTGAAGATATCTTCGACCTGATCGGCAGTCAGCCCTTCGATCCGGCCCCCGAACAGGACCTGCGAAGCCAGTTCCGCATTGGTGCATTCGGTCTGGCCGTGCACCATCCGGGTCACTTGGCGGGCTAGCTGCCGCTGAGCCTGGCGTTTTTCCGGGGCGTTCTCCAAATCGGATTCCAGGCCTTCGATCTCCTGGCGCGTCAACCAGGTGAAATATTTCAGGTAGGTGATCACGTCGGCATCGGCACAGTTGAGCCAGAACTGGTAAAAGCGGTAGGGCGAGGTCAATTCCGGATCCAGCCAAACAGTCCCCGCCTCTGTTTTGCCGAACTTGACCCCGGTGGAAGAGGCCACCAGAGGGAATACCAAGCCGTAGGCACGCTTGCCGCGCATGCGCCGCAGCAAGTCGATCCCTGCCGTGATGTTGCCCCACTGATCGCTGCCCCCCATTTGAAGGGTGCAGCCCAGCCGGTCGTTGAGCACCACGAAGTCGTAGGACTGCAGCAGCATGTAGGAAAACTCGGTGTAGGAGATGCCTTCCTCCTGCTGAAGGCGCCGCTTGACCGATTCCTTGGCCATCATGGTGTTGACGGTGAAGTGCTTGCCCACGTCGCGCAGGAAGTCAACCAGGCCCTCCTCAACAAGCCAGTCCGCATTGTTCAGCATTTGAGCAGGATTGCTTTGGGCCTCGAAATCCAAGAAGCGGCTGAGCTGACGCCGGATTCCCTGGGCGTTTTCCTCGGTCTTCTCTTTGCTCAGCAGCTGGCGCTCATGGGTTTTGCCGCTGGGGTCTCCGATCAGCCCTGTTCCGCCGCCCACCAACGCTATCGGAATGTGCCCCGCCCTCTGCAGGCGGGCCAGCCCCAGGATGGGAAGCAACGTTCCGACATGCAGGCTGGCTGCGGTGGGATCGAAGCCGATATACCCCTTCATAGGGTCGGAAGCCAGGGCTTCGGGCAGCCCTTCAGTGTGGTCGTAGAGCACTTCGCGCCAGCGCAATTCCTCGAGCAGGTTCATCGAACGGCCTCCAAAGTCCAAAGTCCAAAGTCCAAGGTCCAAGGTCTCCAGATCGTACAATCTGCTGACAACTGCCAACTGACAACTTTCTTTTCTGCCTCTCTTTGCACCTCGGCGTGACGAGGTTCAGATTGTACAACAGAGCGAATGAGACATTTGATGCCTCTGCCCGGCCCGCCACAGTGCTGCAACGGACCCAGGGCCGCCGCCG
>JANQFM010000876.1 GCA_028277865.1 Acidobacteriota bacterium | reverse complement strand
GCTCAGCGGCCTTGGTCCTTATTCGCGCCAAGCTTTCCGGCTCCGCTGGACGGAATTCGAAGCCGCCACCTACAACCTCCGGGTCACGACCGAAGATTTTTCGATCAAGGTACAGGAAACCAGGCTGGCCGATGCGGTATTCCTGGTGCCGGAAGCCAGTTTGGAGGGGGTGCCGCCGGGCGCCAAGCTGCGGGTCTACATCGAGGCTCACTTACCCGGACAAAATCCGGTGTCCAGAACCTTCGACGTCCAGTTGGAGTAACCATCATGAGAGGCCGGAAAACCAACCTGCTTGGGCTCTCGCTGTGGCTGGCCGCCACTTCGCTTCAGGCCCGCAATTCCGCACGGGATTGCGTCGACAGCTTCCAGGACGATCAGGCGGTCGCCATGTGCCTGTATGGGGTTTATTACAAAGGCAACAAGGACGGGGCAACCCGGATCCTGGAGGAGCAGATCGAGCGGCACCCCTCATCGGGTTGGCTGCACTTTGTACGCGGCAACATGGCCGACCGATCGGCTCGAAAAAAGTATTACGAGAAGGCTCTTCAGCTCTTCCGGGAACATCGCGACTACTCGGGCCAGATTCGGGTTCTTGGACGAATTGCTGTCTTTCCCGAAGGCTTTAAAGAAACCTACAAAGTCGGGGCATTGCGGCTCAAGGAGGCGAGAGAGATCCTCGAAGATCAGGGTTTGGGCCGCTTGGACCAAGCCGACCTCCTGATGTACGAAGCCCGCCACTCTGCATTGCAAGGGGATGATCTGGACTCTGCCCATTCCAAGCTGAACCGGGCGTGGCAGCTAATGGAGGAAGACCCGGCAGCGGACTACCCTTCCAAGCGGGAGTGCCTGAGAACCCTGACCGAGATCTCACTGGGCCTGCAACTGAACGATGCAGCGGAAAACCTGGCCTGGCAAGCAGTGGAGCTGACTCGGCAGGAGGGCGATCCCTCTGAGGAGGCTTCAGCACTGTACGACCATGCACGCGTCCTCAGGGCGGTTCAGGCTCCCAACCACCTGACTCGGCCCAAGGTCGTGCATCGCTTGGAGGACGCGTTGCGGTTGGCCGTGGAAACCGGAGGCATCACGACAGAGATCTATATTCGACAGATGCAGGTTCAGATGCTGGCACAGCGTCAGGACGTCGATCCGGCCCAAGTCGAAACTCACCTGGAACGAATCTGCACGCTGGCAACACCGGAAGTGGTGGGCTTCGAGAGATTGCCGAAATTTCAAGAGATCTGTTTGCTGGCCCAGGCTCATTATCGGTTAAAGACTGACCGGAACGAGGCTCGCCGTCTGTTGGAAGATGTCTACCAGGTCCGTAGCCAGTTCAAGGAGATCTGGGAGCTGCTGGACTCCTGGGGCACTTATCTGCCGCTAGTGTGGGGCACTCAGCCTCTGGAAAGAGCCCTGGCTGAAAGCGAGGCCATTCTCGACACCATCGAAGACTTGCGGCGATCTCAAATCGGTGACGCACGCCAGCGACTGCTTTCCGCCTGGGCGGACGCCTATTATTGGGTGGCCGGGCGGTTGCTGAAGGATGGTACCCAGGGGGACAACCTGCGCCGTGCTTTCGCCTTTTTCGATCGCCTGCGTGCCCAGGCCCTGAGAGAAGCCATCGAGTTGGGGCGCCCATCCGCTCAAGAGCTGCCGGAAGCTTTGTCCGGGCAACTGAAAACGTTGAAAGAAGAGCAGATCCGGGTCCACCGGCGCCGATTGCTCAACCTTGCTTCGAACGGCGAGGAAGACAAGCAGGTGCTCGACCGACTCGACCAACTGGATCGGAAAGAGGCCGAATTGCGCAGCCAAATGGCGCCTTACCGCCAATCAGTCCCAGCGCTGCCTGAGATCCCTGACGATCTGCTGGACCGTCTGGAGGACAGCCTAGATCCAGATGAGGCGCTTCTCTCTTACCAAATAGGCCATTGGGAAGGTTACGATGGCGGATTCGCAGGTGGCTCTTGGGTCGTGGCCGTGACATCCGTCGGTAGCCGAGCCTATCCCCTTGTGGCTGGCCGCGCCAAGTTGGAAACCGTTGTTAAACTGTACTTTGGCCAAGAAGATTATGGCAATCCGGAGTATGTCGCCAGGCTCTACTTCCAGCTCCTCAAGCCGGTTATAGATGACCTGCCGACCTCGGTACGCCGTCTGATCCTGGTGCCCGACGGATTGGTTCATCGAGTGCCGTTTGCTCTTTTGCGTCCCTCCGATCAGCAGCCGCCGCTGATCGAGCGCTTCGAATTGGCAGTCGCGCCCTCGGCTTATCTCTGGTTACATTGGAGAGAGCGGGGCCAGCACAGCCCCTCCGCTGGATCTGCCGCCTTGGCACTCGCCAATCCCGCATTTTGGAGCTCCCTCACTACAGACCCGCCACGGGATGAGGGCCTGATCCGAAATTCGAAGTTGGGACCGTTGCCTTTCGCCGAAATGGAAGGCCGCAGGGTGATCGATCATTTCGGGGGCGGCAGCCTCATGGCCTCGGGAAAGGCGGCCAGCGAATCCTACCTGAAGGGGCTGGACCTGGAAATGTACAGGATCGTACATTTTGCCGCTCACGCGGTGGTGCCTGGACAACCGTGGCGTTCGGCAGTTTTGCTGGCCGCGGGGGAGCATCCCGAGGACGGCCTGTTGCATCCCGCCGAAATCGGGAGATTGAACCTGGCCGGCAAGATGGTGGTCTTGGCTACGTGCAAAAGCGCAACCGGTGAGGTGCTGCGAGGCGAAGGTGTCCTGAGCCTGTCCCGGGCTTTCTTCGAGGCAGGTGCCCACGCGGTGGTCGGCAGCCTGTGGCCCCTGGACGACTGGCACGCTCTGCAGTTTTTCGACGCCTTTTACGGTCGCCTGAGCCGTGGCCTGAGCGTCGGCCAGGCTCTGACCGAAACCCAACGGGAATGGATCGAAAATGGGGAACCGCCCCATTCCTGGGCGGGAATTGTAGCCCTGGGAAACAGCGACCTGATCCCGGCCCCGAATGGAATCCCAAAGCCCTACCTCTCGCCTTCAGGCGGGATCATTTTCCTCCTTTTCATGACCCTGGCAGCCCTACTGTGGCGGCTCTGGCTGGCTTGGCGTTCATTTCCCCCGCATCGCCTCTACGATTTGAGGGAGTCAGACAGATGAGGAAAACTCTTGCTGCCAACTGCCAACTGCCAACTGCCAACTGCCAACTGCCAACTGCCAACTGCCAACTGCCAACTGTCCCCTCACCTGATTCCGATATCGATTCTCAAGTCACTTTCCCCGACCACGATTTGCTGCTGATATAGAGGGGTGCGGTCCAGGGACTGGTAGGCGGAGACGTCGGAGGGATCGTCGGGCAGGCGGTAGACTTCCAGCAGGTATCGCTCCGGATCGATGCTGCGGATTTCGTAATCGCTTGGGGATTGGGTATGGGCGGACCCGGCTGAAAGCATCGGCAGTTGTGCAAAATCGACGGGAGAGAGAGTCTGGGGCGCCGTGGCATCGGGCCTGCGGACCAGGATCAGGTAATTTGCGCTTGCCGATCCTCCCTCGAAGCTGCCGAAGATTCGCTGACCGCTGGCCAGATCGATTTCGATGTGCTGATCCTCATCTGCGCGGACAGTGACTTGAATGGATTTCAGGATGCGTCGATTGTCTCCGAAGAGATTGATCACCTGGAGTCCATATTCCCCTGACGGGAGCCCTTCGATCCGGAATTGCCCGCCTTCGTCGCTGGCCGTGGACTGGAGGATGGAATGCGCCGAACTCGCCAGGACAGCCAAGCCGGGTTGGGGCAGGTCTCCGTCGACGATGAGGCCGGAGATGGTGCCTCCCAAGGCGATTTCCAGCCTTACTTGCCGCCTTTGCCCTTCCTCCAAATCGATCTGCAGGGTTTCTGAAGGGGCATGGTCCGAGTACCTGGCGCTGACGGAATAGCTTCCGGGGCGCAGGTTCGGGAATTCGAACTGCCCCTCGCTGTCGGTGGCGGTCGTATTGGTTGCCAGCATCCAGCTGAGGGGGCTGGAACGGCTGAGTTGGGAGATCAGGCTGTTTTCATCCAGCAGGGCCCGCACCTCTGCGCCCGCCAAGGGCAATCCGTCCGTGCGGACGACCCTTCCCAGCAACAAGGCGCCCTGGGTAAGGAGGATTTCGACGTTTGCGGTTTCTTCTCCGGGTTGGACCGCGACCGGCCTGGAGTAACTCGGTGCGAACCCGGGCGCGCGGGCAACGAGCTCCACTTGCCCGGCAGGCGCTTCAATGCGAAAGGCCCCTTCTGCCGCAGGCGCTGCAAACGAGCTGGCTTGCCCGAGTATCCGCCTTGCGACCGATTTGGCATCGTCAATGGGGCGGACCTCGATCCTTGTGCCAGGCGGCAAGGCAGTTCCGTGGGGCGTGGCGACACGGCCCGAAACGAACCCTGGGCGGTTCAGCACAATGCGCAAATCCTGGGTGCCGGCTTCGATATTCGACGCCGTGGCCCGAGAGGATTTCGATTGCGCCTCAACCTGGAAAGGGCCTTTCCCCTGCGCCTGCACCTCAAAGGTTCCGTCGGAAGCGCTCATTGCACCTGTGGAAGAGGTATGGGATTTGGAGATATCGGTGACGCTGAGTGAGGCATTTGCGACGGGCTGGCCCGAATCGTCCACCACGAGGCCCGAGATCAGGGACTCGTCGGGTTCGTCCAAGGTCAATACGATTCCCGAGGCATCCGTCTGGCCGTCCACTTCCACTGTGACAAAGGGAGGCTGGCCCTCCTCCCCTTCACGGGCGCCCATGAGGGCCATAAATGAATTCATGCTTTCCCCGGCCATCAGCCGGTACTTGCCGATGGGGAGGTTCTCGAGTTCAAACTTGCCTTGACCGTCGGCCTGGGCGTGATGGAAGGCGCCGCCGGACAGGATTTCCATGGGATTTCGGCTTTCGATTGAGGCGCTGACTCGGGCATTGGCCGCGGGTTTTCCATCGGGTCCGACGACCCTTCCCAAGATCATCGAGCCGCGGGCCATGACGATCTCCAATTCAACCTCCGGGGCGTCTTCCGTCAGATGGACGGGATCGCTGCCGGCTGCGGCCAGCCCTTCCACCGTGCCTTCAACCCTGTAGCCACCCTGCAAGGGAAGTCCCCGGAAGTCAAAGCTGCCGTCCGCGGGAGTACGGTGTTCGCGGCGCCCCCTGAACAGTTCCATCATTCTGCCGCTCATTATCATCGCCGTCAGATTGGCGGGGAGTGCACCGCAGCGGACTCCTTGAACCGGCTGCCCGTCGGGATCCAGAAAGCGGCCCCAAATCCGTCCTCCGCGATCCACTTCGAAATCCAGGTTGGTGATCTCGCTGCCGGCTTCCAGGGTGACCTTTGTGCCCTTTTGAAGGCTGACAGTCACGTAATCGCTGTAGCCCGTATTGGGTGCCACCCGGTACTCGCCTGGCGAAAGTCCTTGAATGGAGTAATGGCCCTCGGCGTCCACCATGGCAGCCGACGATTGCCCCGTAAGGCCCATCATCATGGGGGAAGTTCCTGGTTCGTATCTTTGCGCCGCCACTGCCATGCCCTGGGCGCCGGCGCCGTTGATCCG
>JANQFM010000840.1 GCA_028277865.1 Acidobacteriota bacterium | reverse complement strand
TTTGAGAGTTGCGGAGTTCTTGAAAAGAGACATAGGGGAGGGGTTGGATGGCGAAACGTTTCAAGGTCGGGGGAAACTGCGACTGCTGGTGCACGAAGTGCAAATTGGTGCTGGAGCATGTCATCATCGCTATGGTCGAAGACTTGCCCAAGCGGGTGGAATGTACGACCTGCAAGAGCCAGCACAACTACAAGCTGGCGCCGCGCCGCAAAGCGCCCGCCAAAAGCAAACGCACGGCAGGAACGAAAAAGACCGCTGCAAGAAAGGGCCGCAAGGCCAATTGGAAGGTTCTGGTATCGGAACGGGATGTCTCCCAGGCCCGCAACTACAAGGTGACGGCCACTTTCGAAAAGGACGAGTTGATCGACCATTCCATGTTTGGCATCGGAGTCGTTTTGGAGGCCGTGCCCGGCAACAAGATCCAAGTTCTTTTTGAAGAGGGCGCCAAGCTTCTGGTGCACAGCCGTTGAGCGGGAGTCAGGAGCCGGGAGTCGGGAGCCGGGAGTTCGGAAGAGAATGTCTCGGCAGGGGCGCGAAAAATCGTTCGAAGGCTCCCAGTATCTTGGGCTTCCCTCGACGATCCGCTTGCTGGCACCCGACTCCGCCTCATCAGATTGGCCAGGTGATGCGCGATAGCGTAGAGTCGGCTGGCGATGCAAGAGCCGGTCTTGAGCATGCGCGGCGTGTGCAAGGCATTTCCAGGGGTCCTGGCACTGAATGAGGTCGACTTCGACCTGCTGCCCCGTGAAGTCCACGTCCTGCTGGGAGAAAACGGCGCCGGCAAGTCGACGCTGATGAAGATCCTGAGCGGATCCTATCAAATGGACCAGGGCGAAATTCGTTTGCAGGGCCGCCCCGTCTCCATCTCTGGCCCGCGCCAAGCCCAGTCTTTGGGCGTTCGCACCATCTATCAGGAACTGAACCTGATCCCCCATTTGTCGGCGGCCGAGAACATTTTTCTGGGCAACGAGCCCCTGCGGGCACTGGGCGTCCTCGACCAGGGCCGGATCGTCTCGGACTCCCGGCGCCTGCTTCGGGAATTGGGAGCCACCTTCTCGCCCCGAACACGGGTGGCGTCGTTGAGCATCGCCGAGCAGCAGATGGTCGAGGTGGCCAAGGCGCTTTCGGAAAAAGCACGCATCCTCATCATGGACGAGCCGACTTCGGCACTCAGCGACAGCGAGATCGCGCAGCTTTTCAGCACCGTCCGGCGCCTGCAAAAAAAGGGAACGTCGGTGATTTACATCTCCCACCGCCTGGAGGAGCTCTTCGAGATCGGCGACCGGGTCACCGTGCTGCGCGATGGACGCCGTATCGAGACCCGGCCGGTCAGCCAGGCCCGCATTGCCGATCTGGTACGGGTCATGACCGACCGTGAGATCGGCGACCATTTTCCAAGGCAGAAAAGGGAGCCGGGCGAAGAAGTGCTGAGAGTGGAGGGGCTGAGGCTGGGCAAGCAGCTGCGCTGCATCGATTTCAGCCTGCGCCGGGGAGAGGTGTTGGGCCTGGCGGGACTGGTGGGCTCAGGGCGTACGGCCTTGGCTCGGGCACTGTTCGGCGCCGAGCCGTCCGCTGGCGGACGCGTCTGGATGCGGGGACGCCCCTTGCGCCTCCGCTCTCCCGCCCAGGCCATCCGCCAAGGCATCGCCCTGCTGCCGGAAGACCGCAAGAGCCAAGGCCTGGTTTTGGGCATGTCCATTCAAGATAATATCGCCCTGCCCAACCTGGACGCGCTTTCCTGGCTGGGTGTGGTTCAGGGCAAGGGAGTCTGGGCATTGGCCCGTCGATTCATCCAAGATCTGCGCATCAAGACCCCCGGCCCGGCTCAAAAAGCCATCTTCCTGAGCGGAGGCAATCAGCAAAAGGTGGCCCTGGCCAAGTGGCTGGCCCGCGATGCCGAAGTGCTGATATTCGACGAACCCACACGGGGAATCGACGTAGGCGCCAAAGTGGAGATCTACCAGCTGATCAATCGCCTGGCAGCCCGAGGAGCGGCCATCGTCATGATCTCCTCGGAGCTTCCTGAGATTCTGGGGATGAGCGACCGAATCCTGGTGATGCACGAGGGGCGGATCAGCGGGGAGTTTGCAGCCGGGGAGGCGACACAGCAGATGCTGCTCAGTGCGGCGATCGGAGAAGAGAGGGCAGAATGCCGCAGGGGGCGCAGAGAGGGGGACGCAGAGGAACGCTGAGAAGATTGCCGGAATCTTCTTCTCTGCGACTCTCTGCGCTCCCTCTCCGCGCTCTCTGCGGTTCAGATCCGGGAAAGCCATGGACTTCAAGCAACTGTTCAGCTTTCATGCCCGCCAGTTCGGAACCCTTATCGGGCTGCTCGTGCTGTGCCTGATCCTGTGGGCGCTGACCCCCTACTTTCTGACCGGGCCCAACCTGATCAACGTCGTCCAACAGACCTCCATCAACGCCATCATCGCCGTAGGGATGACCTTCGTCATCATCTCGGCTGGAATCGACCTTTCGGTGGGATCCATCCTGGCCTTCTCAGGGGTGGTGATGGCCAGTTGCCTGCAGGCCGGCATTCCCATCCCCATCGCAATCCTCGCCGGGTTGGCCTGCGGTACGGCCT
>JANQFM010000767.1 GCA_028277865.1 Acidobacteriota bacterium | reverse complement strand
CGAACTCCGAACGGCTCACGTCGGCCCGTCCGGCGCCGGTTTCCTTGATGCGGTCTATGACCGATCTCCAGAGATCCTTTTCCACGGCCGGGTAGCGTTGCAGCAGTCGCCTGAAATCCTCCCGGCTCACCTTGACCAGTTCGCTATACTCCACGGAGGCCGCCGTGCAGCGCCAGCCCTTCAGGCCTTCCACCATCAGCTCGACATCCCCCAAAAGCATGCCCTTGGAAAGGTAGGTCACCGCAATCGATCCCTGCCCCAGGCGCTGGGAAAGCTTGACGAAGCCCGAACGGACCAGGTAGACGGCGTCAGCCGCCTCCCCTTCGGCGGCGATTTCCTGATCAGGAGTGCAGGAAACCAGTTCCACCTCGTCTTTGAGGGATTCCAAGAAGCGATCGTCGCAGTGGCGAAGCAGCGGAGTGGTCTTGAGCTGCCGCATCAGCGAGCGCTCCCGATAGAGTGCATCGAGGCGATTTTTGAGCGCCTTGGACTTCCGCTTCATGGCCCGCAAGGCAGAGACGCGGATCTGCACCAAATGGCATTCCCCGACGGCCCGTGCTGTCGCCGACTGGGGCCACCCGCTCAAGGCGCCGATTTCCCCGAAGACCTCTCCTTTGCCCAGCTTGAGCGCACCCGATGCGGGAAGGGAATAGTCCAATGTCGAAAGGAAGGTGATCTCGCCTGAGGACGCCTTCTCGCCGCTTTGCGCAGGAGCGCTCAGCAGCATCGTGCCAGGTTCGGAAACCGTGCTCTGGGCAGCGATGTCCTCGGCTCGCCAGAACCCCGTCCTTTCAGCATCGAAAAGAGGCTTGTTGGCGGGCTCGTCGGACGACAGCGGCTGGAAGGAGATCTCGACTTCGCCTTCCAGGATGCAAAACGCCAGGTCAATAAAGGCGCCCGCCTCAAACAGGACGGAGCCTGATTTCCAGCGCACCAAGGACACGTCGGGGCTGATGCAGGCCAAAAACTCCTCCGAATAGGGTTCGAAGATCTCGTACTGCTTCATCTTTGAGGCAGGCAAGTACTGGGAGACCTCCAATATCCCGGCCTGGTTTTCGTAGTCGGTCCAGCGGTCGGCGTACTGCTCGCGGCGGCGCAGCAGGGTTGGGCTGTCAAGGCTGGAGTGGTCCATGATCCGACTCATCAGGTTGTTGCAGAAGCGAACTGAGCTCATTCTGACAGTACCTCCGCAGGCCGTCAAACGAGGATTTCCAAGGTTCGGCCTGAGGGGACCGTAGGTGGGGCGGTGCTTGCCAGGCGGGCGGAAGAACCCGCAAAAGCTCCGAATTGCGGGGCGTCGGAGGGTTGCAGGCATTGGCTACACGGTTTGCCTGGGATGGGGGATCTTGCCGACGGTTGAATCCCAGCCGTGAAACACCGCTCCACGGAGTCAAGCCCCGTGGTGGCGAGAGGGTTTTGAAGCGGATCTGGTTACTAAACACAGCCCGGCCGGGACAAGCCCGGCACGTGGCTCTTTTCTTCCAGCGTCCGGGTTCTCTTTAAGTGAACAGCCTTAGGGTTAGGTGCGAGGGGGGAGAGGCATGGGGACAGTCCCCTCTCATGCTGTCCTGTCTCATGCCTCTCATGCAGGCTCGTTACACGACCCTCCGCGGCAATCGTGCGTTCATGCTCTGGATGAGGCTCAAGAAACCCATCCCGGTACGCTCGGCGACGGTGTGTGGATGGATGGCCTGATGGTCCGCTCCGATCAGGGTGGCCACGTCACCAACCTTGACCGTCTTCTCTGCCCCGATCTCCACGATGGCATGGGCGGAGTTGACCCCCGCCACCACGGGGTAGAGGCGTCCCCCGATCAACACCTCGCAGGTGTCGACCGCCGCCGAAGGATATCCGTCGGTGCGTCCCACGGGCAACAACGCAATCCACGTCGGCCGCTCGACCGGGTAGGACCGATAGAACCCGGCGCTGTCTCCCGCCTCCAGCCTTTCCACGCGGACGACGCGTGCCCGGAGCCTGAATACCGGCTTGAGGTCGGCCAGTTCCGGCATGCCGTCGACGTTGGGGTAATTCCCGAAAAGGGCGTTTCCCGGACGCACCATGTCCAGGTGCGCTTCGGGGAGCTGGAACAGTTCGAACGTCGGGGCCGCGTGCAGGGTGCCCGGAGCAAGTCCGCCGGCTCGCGCGCGTGACACCAGATCCTCGAAGCGGGCCAGCTGTACGCGATCGAAGTCCAGCTCGTGCACGAACATGGTGTAGGTGCCCGTCACGTGGGCTGCCTCGCTGCGGTAAAGAGCCTCCATCCACGGCGCGGCGCGGCGATAGGGC